>JBGTCJ010000182.1:0-5598 GCA_041748895.1 Pirellulaceae bacterium | reverse complement strand
CCAACAGGCTCCAAATGACCTCATGACTGAATGAATCCGGACGCGTACAACAGGATAACGAGCAATCCGACCGGTGCGCACCAGTAGGCAAACCGGTGGAGCTTCCCCTCGCGACTCCACCAAATCAGCCATCGCAGCGATGCGATCCCGACAACAAACGAGATACCCGCACCGACGGCCAGAAGGGTGATCGCTTCGCCCGAGGTCCCCTCATCAACCAGATCCTTGACCGTTAGGACCGTCGCTCCGAGAATCGCTGGAATGGCCAGTAGGAACGAAAACGTGACCGAATCTTCATTGCGTAGGCCCAGCAGGCGTGCGCCAAAAATCGTCGATCCGGCGCGACTGACCCCCGGAAGGATGGCAAATGCTTGAAAGCAGCCGATGGCCAGCGCCTTCCACCACGACAATTCGAGGTAGCTCGTTTCGCCTTGTGGGACCCGGCGTAGCGTCCAAAGCATCGCCGCCGTGACCAGCAGCATGCAACCAGCCAGAAGCGGGCTTTTGATCAGCCACGGCGCGAAGAGCTTGATCCCGACGCCGACGATGGCCGCCGGTATCGTGCCGACGACTAGTAGCGCTACCACACGCCGATCGCTCGCCATCAGTGACAAGATCCGTCGCCAATAGACGACCAGGATCGAGGCGAGTGTCCCGGCATGGAGGATGATTTCAACAACCGGCGTTTCACGCTGATCGCCGAGAAGGGCACCGACCAATACCAAATGGCCGGAAGAACTGATCGGTAGAAACTCGGCGATCCCCTGGACGATCGCGAGAATTATCATATCGAGCCACTGATTCACGTCATTCCATCCAATGCAGGCTTTGGGTTCGCATGGTTCAACCGCAGGAAACATTCACCGAGGGCCACGATTCTACTCGGGCCGCCGGGACACTCACTTCGGACCTGGTCAATTTGGGTCGCGGTTTCTGCATGGGGGCCGCAGATACGGTACCGGGTGTCAGTGGCGGGACGGTCGCGTTGATCCTGGGACACTACCAGCGGCTGATTGCAGCCATCAGCCGCTTCGACACGCACGCCCTGGCCCTCCTGTTCGCTCGACGCTGGGATGAGCTCTGGCGGTACTGTGACCTCCGCTTCATCATCGCTCTGGGCGTCGGTCTGGTGATCGGCGCGGGGGCGCTGGCCAGCACCATGCACTGGTTGCTCGAGCACCGCATGTCGCAGACGCTTGCGGTGTTCTTCGGGTTGGTGTTGGCCAGCGGATGGTTGGTCGCGACAACCATCGGCCGATGGTCGCCGCTGGTAATTGGCGGGACGATCGCGGGTGCTCTCTTGGCCTTCTGGATCGGAGGCCTGACGGTGATCGGAGGCAGTGAAAATCTGCTGTATCTTTTCGTGTCTGCCGCGATCGCGATCTGCGCCATGATTTTGCCCGGAATTAGCGGCGCCTTCGTGTTGCTGCTGTTGGGCATGTATCACCCCGTGATCGGGATGATCAAGCAATTTGTCCACGGTGACATTGGGGTTGAAGTCATTCTCAAGCTCTCGATTTTCGCGGCCGGTTGTCTGGTCGGCCTGGCGCTCTTCACGCGAATCTTGCGGCGATTGCTGAGTGACTATCGAGACCCTACGGTCGGCGTGCTGGTGGGGCTGATGATCGGGTCGCTTCGCCGCGTCTGGCCGCTTCAATCGCCGACCCAGGCGACCGCAGATCTACCGTTCAAGGAGCGGCAATTCGACACGTATTGGCCGAGTCAGTGGGATGGCGACCTGTGGGTCCCTTTCACCCTGATTGCCGTTTCGGTGATCGCTGTGTTGGTCATTGAGCGCGCCGCGGCGGGACGCGACTCGATGCGCCAGGCGTGAACGGGCTTTTCGGATCGTGGCATCAGCCGCTAAGCTACGCAACCTGCGCGGTTCAAATTGATGTACCTGAACCGAGTCCCATCTGCCGCTCACGGAGGAACGATTTCATGCTGATCGCCGCGTCAACCGAATGCTGGCCCGACCATTCCCTGGCTGAAGCGATCGAAATCCTTCACGATCTCGACTTTGCCGCAGTCGAGATCGACCTGCACGAAGACGGCAATCACGCCAAACCGAGCGAGTTGCTCGATGACATCGAACGGTCGGCAACGTGGCTACGCTTCGGCCATCGGCTCGATATCGTCAGTTACAGCGTAAAGCTCGCCTCGACCGGCCAACAGCATTACGAGGACTTTGCTCAGATTTGCAAAATCGCGAAGGCCACAAAGGTCGTGACGCTGACGGTCCCATCGGCCGAACTGGGAACACCGTTCAACGAGGAAGTGGAGCATCTGAAGGAATTGGTTCGGATCGCTGAAATCGAGGGCGCCCGCGTCGCCGTCAAAGTCGAACTTGGGCGTCTCAGTGAAGATCCTGACACCCTGATGGTTCTCTGCAACAACATCAGCGGACTTGGGATCACGCTAGATCCAAGCGTTTACATTTGCGGACCGGCCAAGGGAAAAAGTCTCGATCGGATTTTGAAGTACGTGTTTCACGTTCACCTTCGCGACACCAAGCCTGGAAAATTCCAAGTGAGCATTGGTCAGGGCGAGGTCGACTACGCCAAACTGATCTCACAACTTGAGCGCGAGAAATACGATCGCGCGCTATCGGTCCACATGACGCCGATGGAGGGGCTGGACCATCGAATCGAGTTGCGAAAACTCCGCCGTCTGCTCGAAACGCAGCTCTAGTCAATCTCAGACTTTTTCCTATCGGATTTGACTCGCATGGCTCTCGCACTTGCCGCGACCTGATGACGGCCAATGAGCAAAGGTATTTCCTTCCATGTTCCGAATCTTGATCGTCGAAGATGAAGACAAACTTCGAAAAGCGATGATCAAGGGATTGTCGGAGCAGGGCTACGACGTTGTCGGTGCCGCCGATGGCCTGGAGGGTTTGCAACGAGCCGTCAACGAGGCGTTTGACTGCCTCATTCTCGACAGAATGCTTCCTCAATGCGACGGCCTCGACGTTTTGCGCGACCTCCGTTTGGCTGGGAACACCACGCCCACCATCCTGCTCACCGCCCGCGGAGCCATTGAAGATCGCGTGCAGGGTTTGGACTGTGGGGCGGATGACTACCTTCTCAAACCGTTTGTCTGGGAAGAACTTTTGGCGCGCATTCGGGCCTGCATCCGTCGTAGGCTACATTCCCCCGAGACGATATTGACCTGCGGCCGCCTGACGCTAAACCGCGAATCTCGGCGATTGAGCAGTGGCGAGCGAAGCGTCGGATTAACCATCAGGCAGTGTGAGCTGATGGAATACCTGATTCGCCATCGCGAACAAAACGTGACCCGAGAGGCCTTGGCGAACGAAGTGTGGCGTGAACCGCTCGCGGACTTCAGCAATGTGATCGACGTTTACGTCAGTTATTTGAGAAAAAAGCTACAGCGATTGAACGATCCCTCCGTCATTCGAACCATCCGCGGTGTTGGCTACCGTTTTGAGGCATGACCGGTGGCCCTAAGCATCCGCACCCGCCTAACGATTTGGAACGGCATCGTCACGGCGTTCATCATCGGGGCGCTGGGATCGGTCGTCTACGTTGCGCTGGGTGCCGCCCTGCTGGAACGCATTGATTCCGTGCTTTCCTTTGAATATCGGGAAACGGTCGAACGCTTGGAGAATCTTGACATCGACGAAGACTTGGGCGGAGTTCCCGAAGCTTTTCTCGAGGAATTTCTGTTGCGGATCAGCGATCCCCTGGGCGCGGTAAAGATGCAAAGCCCCTCGCTTTCGGATGTCCCCTGGAATGTTCCAACGACCACTGGCGCAACGTTCGGGCCGCAGTTCGCAACGGTCGATGTGGGATCCAGCGGTCAGCATCGCCTGATCCTCGGTACTGTCGGTGGATCCCACGACGGGTGGATCGTGCAGATTGCCTCGCCCCTAGCCGCTTATCATCGCCAAATGGGAGATCTCCGGAAAATTCTCTTCGCCATTTTCCCGATGAGTTTGCTGATCGCCTTGGCATCCGGATACTGGCTGGCTGGGCAAGCACTGGCACCGGTGGAACGGATTACCGCAACCGCTCGGCGAATCCGAGGTGACAACCTTGCGGAGCGAATCGTGACCGATCGAGAGGATGATGAACTGGGTCGGTTGGCCGCGACGCTCAATTCGATGATCGAACGTTTGGCTGGCGCAGTCGAGTCCATGCGGCGTTTCACCGCTGATGCCTCTCACGAGCTGATGACACCACTGACGCAAATTCGTGCTGAGGCCGAAGTGACGTTGCAGTTGGAACGCACGACGAACGAGTACACCGATGTGCTCCGCAGCATAATCGAGGAGGTTGATCGCCTGGCGCGGCTTGCATCTCAACTGCTTTTGTTGGCACGCGAGGATGCCTCACGCACCAACGTTGAACAAAATCCGGTGGAGATCGCAGACTTGATGAAGGCGGTGACGGACGCTGCGCGCCCGGCAGCCGCAGTGGCCCATGTCCAAGTCATCCTCGAACAACTCGATACGAGGACAAATGGAATCATTGAATTCAATGAAGATCGGCTTCGCCAAATACTGGAGAACTTGCTTCAGAACGCTGTCCAATACAATCGGCCGGGTGGAGTGGTTCGCGTTAGCGCTGAGCAGAGTGCAAATCAAGCCACGATCACCGTCGCAGATACCGGTATTGGAATTCCCCCCGAGTCGATGCCACACCTTTTCGATCGATTCTATCGTGCGGAAGGGTCCCGCAACCGGCGGTCCGGGGGCAGCGGACTGGGTCTCAGCATCGCACATTCGTTGGCCCAGTCGATCGGTGCGAGAATCGAAGTTGAAAGTGCGGCGGGGTTAGGCAGCACATTTCGCGTGATTCTGCCTCTCAATCAACCTCGCTGATTGTCGATTCGGGGGCACTGACTCGCCGCTCGCTGTATGAGAGATTTCTCACGAACTTAGCGACTGCGATGATGCTACTGATTCACTAATATGTGCCTCAGTCATCCTCCCATTCCGGTTGGTGGGAACCACCCCGGAATGCAATTGTTGAGCCAATCCAGTATGGCATCTGACGCCCCCACCCCCACTTCCCTCCAAACACTGGGCACTTTCGATGGGCACCTTCGCCAACGCACCGGTACAAAACTTTGCACAATTCCGTCGTCGCGGGTTCACGCTCGTTGAGCTTTTGGTTGTGATCACCATCATTGGTGTGTTGGTCGCTTTATTGTTGCCCGCGGTGCAGATGGCGAGAGAAGCCGCGCGACGAATGCAATGCACGAATAATCTCAAGCAAATGGGATTGGCGATTCAAAACTACGAGTCGGTTCACAAGGCATTGCCCCCCGTATCGGTTCTCGCAATTGGCCGAACTTCTCAGCCCTGGTCGGGCCATGCGCGACTGCTCCCCTACATCGAACAAGAAAATGTGGCAAATCTCATCGATTGGGACGTTGATCTGGAGTACACATCCAAACCCCGTGTGGCCGGCATCCGCATCGGAATATACCTTTGCCCCAGTGAGACGAATGACCGCGCCAGGCCAACGGCAACGATGACCCACTACCCATTGAACTACGGGTTCAACGAGGGTTCTTGGTTTGTCTTTGACCCAGTATCGCAGACAGGCGGTGTTGGCGCGTTTTATCCCA
>JBGTCJ010000181.1:0-1796 GCA_041748895.1 Pirellulaceae bacterium | reverse complement strand
CCCAGCTGCTTGTGAGCACGACAGTCATCGAGGTTGGAATTGACGTTCCCAACGCCACGGTGATGACGATCCTCGGCGCGGAGCGTTTCGGGCTCGCTCAGTTGCACCAACTCCGCGGACGGGTCAGTCGCGGTGCACACGATGGCCACGTCTGCCTCTTCACGGATCAAGATCAATCGCCGCAGGAGCTCGAGAGGTTGCGAGTTCTCGCAGAAACGGGCGATGGATTCGAGATCGCCGAAGCTGATTTTCACCTTCGCGGACCAGGTGACTTGATCGGTTCGCGTCAGAGCGGAATGCCACCCCTGCGAATCGCTGACCTCATTCGCGACGAACCGATTTTGCAAGTCGCTCGCAGCATGGCGCAAGAAATCGTCGATGAAGACCCGGAGTTGGCGACACCTGCGATGAAGGGATTGCGCCGACACGTGTTTCGCCGCTACGGTGAAGTCCTGCGGCTCGGCGACGTTGCGTGATGATCCGCAGTTCGGCGTGCGACCCATGGCGGCCGACTTCTCTGCCGGAAACGCCGTCATGGACCGCTGCACTTCAAGACAGGTAGGTGTAACCGCCGAGGGCTTTCTCGTAGTAGCGAATGACGGTTCCGGCCTGCTCGTTGTCGATCCGCCCATTTTGGACGGCTTCTTCGACCGCACCCTGCAGTTTCTCGATCAGTTCACGGTCATCGAACTGCACGTAGCTGAGCACTTCACTCACCGTATCGCCTTTGACGATGCTGACGATGTGCGTTTGATCGCCGACGAGATCGACATGGACCGCGTGGGTGTCACCGAAAAGATTGTGCAAGTCGCCGAGGATCTCTTGGTAGGCGCCGATCAGGAAGACACCGAGATAGTAGGGGTCGTTATTGGGGCTGTGCAGTTTGAGCGTTTTCATCTGCGCGCGATTGCCGATGAAACAATCGATCTTGCCGTCGCTGTCGCAAGTGATGTCACCCAGGACGGCGTGGCGAGTCGGTTCCTCGTTGAGCCGATGTATTGGCATGAGTGGAAACAACTGGCCAATCGCCCAGCTGTCGGGCATCGATTGAAAGATCGAGAAATTGCCGAAGTAAATATCCGAAAGCATTCGGTCGAGGCTCGATAATTCGTCAGGCATGTCCTCCATCTCCGCGGTGAACTCGCGGACCCTTTGGCAGATCGCGAAGAACAGGCTTTCCGCGAGCGCCCGTTGGTCCAGCGGCAAGTATCCACCGCTGAAGAGGTTCATGGCCAGTTCAAGTGACGCTTGAGCGTCGTGGTAAGCTTCGAGCGCGTTGGCGGGAGTCAGATCGTTGTAGGCATTGAATAGATCCCAGACCGGTTGCTCGTACTCCTCGGGGACACTTTGAGGCAATTGATCGACGCCCTGACGGGCGACCCCGAGCGTGTTGAAAACCAACACACTGTGATGCGCGGCAACGGCTCGGCCGCTTTCGGTGATGATCCCCGGATGCGGGACACCGGCTTCGTCGCAGACCGTTTGGACCTGATAAACGACGTCGTTGGCATATTCCTGAATGGTGTAATTCATGCTGCTTTCAGAATTCGATCTCGATCCGTCGTAATCGACGCCCAATCCCCCGCCGATGTCCAACAGGTGCAGTCCGGCTCCCCTGCGGTGCAGATCGACGTAAATTCGCACCGCCTCATTGATCGCCGACTTGAGGCGTCCGATGTTGGTGATTTGGCTGCCAGGGTGAAAATGCAGCAGCTGCAGGCAATCGGCCATCTCACGCTGGGCCAAAAACTCGAGCGCCTTGAGCACTTCGGCAACCGTCAGTCCGAACTTCGAAC
>JBGTCJ010000180.1:0-3168 GCA_041748895.1 Pirellulaceae bacterium | reverse complement strand
CGACCGAATCGAGCACCGCGCGAATGTGGCGTCGCTCCAACTGTTCGAGCGAGAGTGGCTGGACCGGGGCGAGAGGCGTGCCCCCGTTCGCTTGGGCTTGGTTGGCTACCACCTCACTGTGGGTTGCTGGCGGTGGTGATTCCGCGGGCGACTGGCCGTATGGCGAGTCGCCGGGGCTGACCGTCGGCAGTGCCAGGTCTTCGACGTCAATGACGTCATCGATGCCAAGAACGACCGCACGCTCGATCACGTTTCTCAGTTCGCGAATGTTGCCGGGCCACGGGTGAGCCAGCAAGGCTCGCCGTGCGGCTGGGCTGAGTCCATCCACCGATCGAGCCATCTTGCCGGCAAAGTACTCGAGGAAATGCTCGGCGAGGGGAAGGATGTCCGAGGGCCGATCTCTCAGCGGGGGGACGACGATTTCAACAACCTGCAGACGATAAAAGAGGTCCTCTCGAAACCGCCCTCGCGAGATTTCGGACTGCAGGTCACGGTTGGTCGCCGCGACCAACCGGACATCGCAGCGAATCGAGGCGTGCCCACCGAGCCTTTCAAACGGGTGCCCCTCAAGCACTCGTAACAGTTTGGCTTGGAGCTCAACATCCATCTCGCCGATCTCATCGAGCATCAGGGTGCCACCATCGGCAGCCTCAAATTTCCCCTTCTTCTGCTCGGTAGCGCCGGTGAAAGCCCCTTTTTCATGTCCAAAAAGTTCACTCTCCAGAAGTGTGGGCGACAAGGCGGCGCAATTGAGACAGATCAGCGGCGCGTCGCGGCGCGGGCTGGCGCGGTGGATTGCGGCAGCGACCAATTCTTTCCCGACGCCCGACTCGCCGCGAACCAGTACGGTGGTGTCGGTTCTCGCCACCCGCGCGGTGAGTTGCTTGACACGATTGATCTCGGGGCTGTCACCCACGATCCGAATCGACTCATCCAAACGTTCGCGAAGGTGCTCGATTTGCCGACGAGATCGACGCAGAGAGGTGGCCAGTCGCCCGCGCGTGCGGAAGTTGTGAACCGCCGCTGAGAGAATCCCCGCGGCGGCAAGGGCGGCGTCGAGATCGCCTGCCGTGAGCCCGCTCTCGGAGCGGCAGTAAAGATGAAGGCAACCCATCGGATGGTATTCGTGGGCGAGAGCACTCGGTGCAATCGCAGCGGGAGCGGGGTCCGCTGGCGGTAACCACAGGGGGACAACCATCGCGCTTTGAACCGAGTGGTCACCCCGACTATCGGCGACTTGTAGCTCCGCATCATCAGCCAAGTTGCGCACCAAGACTCCACCGGGCCGCAAGAGCACGGAGTCGAGAAGGGCCCGCGGGGGCGGGCGATAAGATCGATCGTCGCGAGCGGCCATGGCCGCGAGTGCAAGTGGGATCGGGGAACCGGCCGAATCCGGTTGTGCTTTGCCAACCAAGAAAAATCCGCCTCCGTCGGCAGGGGTCAGCGCGAGCAGTTCGGCAAGCGTCCGTTCGCCGCATTTTTCGAGGCTCGAGCAGGTCGCCAACTCGTAGGCCAAGCGAAGCAAGCGTTGGGTGACCACGTTTACCGATTCGTCTGCCCGAAGTTGCGTGGCCTGTTGATCCACCAGTGCGAGGTACGATGACCCAACCGCCCGATCGACGACCTCACCGGCGGGCGGATACCGATCGCCGGGGTTTGCGCCCGAGAGGGTCAGTTGATCGTCGGTCCGGTCGGACGGTGCCGCGTTGGTGATCGGAGGGTTCAGCGCCGACGCCAGCGCATCGCTCATGCGGGTGAGGAAAGTCAGCCGGCACCCCGCGATCTCGATCCGCTCGCCCACGGCCAGCCGATGGGCGCTGTCGATCGTCACGCCATCGACGCGAGTTCCGTTACGGCTGCGAAGGTCACGTACCCACCACGCCCCGTCGTCCCAAAGTACCTCGCAGTGGTGTCGACTCGCCTCGTGTGTGCGGATCACGACCTGACAGTCCGAAGCACGGCCTAAAATGGCCTTCCGATGCGGCGACAAGCGCAGGACATCGGTCCAGCGACCCCCATGATCGACGATCAAGAACGCTCGGTCACCGGCAGACCGCGCCGACTTATTGGCCGGTTCGGTAACGGCTGAGACCCGGTTCCGGTCAAAGGGTCCGGCGACGGGGCGCGACGGCAGGTGGTGATTCAACGTCATGTGTGGTTGGATAGTGGGCGTCCGCTGGGCACGATCTCTGTTGTAAGCGAGCGACCCCGTAACTATTCTAGGCAGGTTGACTCGCTTGTCACTCATTTCCACCCGGAGTACCCCGATGGGTCCGTTTGCCTCGTTCTCTCGCCGCGCCGACGATCGGCGACGGCGGATTTCGGTCCCACATCGCGTATGGGGCGGCCTTGCGGTCGCTCTGGTGCTGACCTCGTTGGTCCGCGGCGGCATCATCGGCGGCGGTGGATTCCAGCGATCGGTGGGCGGCGTGGTCGTCGATGCCGGTGGCGTGATTCGCTCGGCGACGCTGGCTGAACGCGACGAGACGTTGCAGGTGCTGCGTCAAGCCGTTCGTCAGCCCGCGGGAGAATTGAATGAGAAAGCCGAGCTTCGAATGATTTCGTTGGCGGGACTCCAGCGGGCGATCGTCGATGCCCGAGAAACGGGGAAACCGTTGGGAGAAGAGATTCTGTACCTCGCCGGGCTCCAGAGAGTGGAGTACGTTTTTGTATATCCCGATCAGAACGATGTCGTCTTGGCCGGTCCCGCGGAACCATGGACCGTGCGTGAAGACGCTGCCGTCGTGGGTGTGCAATCCGGGCGACCCGTGGTTTTGCTCGACGATCTACTGGTCGCGATGAGATCGGTCGAAGCCGCGCGGCACGAAGGGATCAGTTGCTCGATCGAACCGACGGCCGAAGGACGCCAGCGATTGCAGAATCTTCTCAAGCGAGTTTCGCTGCGTCCGGGCCAAAATCCGGCGGCGCTCGAAGCCTCCATGCGTGAGGCATTTGGGCCGCAAATGATTCTCTTGAGCGGCGTTCCCGGAGACAGCCGTTACGCTCGGACGCTGGTCGCGGCCGACTATCACATGAAGCGGATCGCCATGGATCTCGATAAGGCGCCGGTTGAGGGCCTTCCGAGCTACCTCGCCTTGGCTCGCGGACAAAGGCATTCGTCGGCCTCCAACCCCCGTTGGTGGATGGCTTGTCACTACGAGGCGATGA
>JBGTCJ010000179.1:0-14981 GCA_041748895.1 Pirellulaceae bacterium | reverse complement strand
GATGAATGCATCCAAGTGCGAAGGGTCGCGATCGCTCGCGAAGTCCGCGAGCTCAATGATTCGCTCCAGCGGGTAGCGATCACTTTGTGCGTAGTCATAAATTGTTTGGTCACCCGCGAGCTCGGTGAACATCCCCTCGGGAATGAAACCGGTATCCCGCGAATCGAGCATCTCCGCCTTCAGTTTGCTTCGCATCTCAGCGATTCTTTCAGCGTACTTCGTATCAGCGATCCGGTTGTCAATTTCGAAAGGGTCTTCCGCCAGAGAGTAAAACTCCTCACCCGGCTTGGGCTTCCAGTACGCCGCTTGGACCGCATTGCACCGCCCTGCCTGAAACTCGGCAAACCATGACCGCATGCTGGGTTGGACCTGGAAGGGATAACTGTAATGTTGCCCCCACGGTCGATGTGGTGAGTAATTGCGGACGTAACGTGAATCGCGGTCCCTGACGGCGCGTGCGGTATCGTAGCGTTCGTCCATCCGGCCTCGATAAAGAAACACGTGCCCCCGCGGTGCGACCTTGGCCTCGCCGAGAAACGGTCGACCTTCGTAATGCTGAGGAATCGGGACACCGCAGAGGCTGAACACCGTGGCCGGAAAGTCGACAAAGCCGACGGGGTCGTCGACCCACTGGCCCTTGGCCACCGGAGCCAGGTGGGCCCACTTCTCAGGAAAGCGAACGATCAACGGTACCAGCGTCCCAGAATCGTGGATATTGCGCTTGCCGCGCGGTAGCGCCCCGCCGTGATCCCCGTAATAGAAGACGATCGTATCGTCAGCCAATCCGGAGCTTTCGAGCTCCGACAGGGTTCGCCCCACGGCCTCGTCCATGAGTGTCATCTGATCGTAATAGTTGGCCCAATCGCGCCGAATATCGGTGGTGTCTGGATGAAACGGCGGAAGTCGGACTTCGGCAAGTGGGATGCGGAATGAATCCTTTCCCGGTTTGGGCGCGACCTGGCTCTCGTGACTGATCGTGTAGTTGAAGATCGCGAAAAACGGCTGATCGTCCGCACGATTGCGGTAATGTGCCTTCGCGCTGCTCTCGTTCCAAGGCTTGCCCGCGTTGACGATGTTGTAATCGGTCTTGGAGTTGTTCGTGCAGTAATAGCCGGCGGCCCGCAGATGTTCGGGGTACAGTTTGAATCGATCGGGAATCGCCACGCGGCTGCGGTGGTTGTGAACACCCAACGATGTGGCGTACATGCCGGTGATCAGGGTCGACCGAGCAGTAGAACAAACCGGCGCATTGGCAAATGCATTTCGATATCGAACGCCCTCAGCAGCCAATCGATCGAGATGCGGTGTCACCGCCTGAGTGTCGCCATAACAGCCGAGATAGGGACTGTTGTCCTCACTGGTGATCCAAAGAATATTGGGTCGCTCGCCGAAGCACGCTGATGCCGGCACCAAGAGAAGGCAGGTCGCAAGGCTGATCGATTTTAACACGAGAGCGTCAACTTTCGCTCGCAGCCCATTGATCACGTGGCGTCCAAAGTTCCACCGCGAGTCGACAAAAAGGGGCGGGCAAGGAGAGGAGGGGAACGTAGCGGAGGCGGCGTCGTCTCGATCGCCCGCCGAATGAATCTCGAGTGTAACCCAAAATTCGACCGGGGTGGGGCAAC
This sequence comes from Pirellulaceae bacterium, assembly GCA_041748895.1. Lineage (GTDB taxonomy): Bacteria > Planctomycetota > Planctomycetia > Pirellulales > Pirellulaceae > UBA6163. The sequence continues at coordinate 13,356 of JBGTCJ010000179.1, read as the reverse complement.
GGGCAAAAACGCGACTGCACGCGCCGCTCCTGATCGGTATCAGAGATCGTGATCGCGAAGCTCACTGAGCTTATCAGCCAATCTGCCTCGAAGCCGCTGGACGACCTCGGCGTACTCGGGCTGATGTGCCAGGTTCGTGTACTGCTGAGGATCCGATTTCATGTCGAACAGTTCGACTCCCTTGGAGCCATCTTCCGCGTACTGGATGTAAGCCCAATCATTCTCGCGAATCAGGAACCCTTCACGCATCGGCGCGACACAGTAGGCGCAGTCTCGGACTTCGCGAGTGGGATCGTCGAGCAAGGAGGAGAGATCGATCCCCTGAATACGCTGAGGGACTTCGAGGCCGCAGAGGGCGGCCGTGGTTGGATAGAGGTCGATCAACTCGACAAAAGAGTGACAAACCGAAGGTTGTTTCCCGGGTACCTTGATGATCAGGGGAACCATCGCTGATTCATCGCGAAGGCTGACTTTGGCCCAGAAGTCGTGTTCGCCAAGGTGATAGCCGTGGTCGCTGGTGAAGATGACGATCGTCTGGTCGGCCTTCCCCGATGCTTCCAAAGCGTCAAGCACCTTGCCAACCTGAGCGTCCAAGTAAGCGACCGATGCGTAGTATCCGCCAACCGCCTTCTTTTGGCGGCGAACGTCCATCTCCATATTCACGCTCGTCTTGTAGTTGATTCCGGCTTTGGGAATGTCGTCCCAATCGCCCTCAACCTTCGGCGGCAGTGGCAACTTCTCGTAAGGCAGAAAAGGGTCAAAGTACTTTCGCGGGGCGACGAAGGGCACGTGGGGACGGACAAAACCGACGGCAAGAAAAAAGGGACTGCCAGCGTGCCGGTGAATCAACTCGACCGCTTTGGCCGCCGTCTTTCCGTCACTATGAACGAGGTCGTCACCATCCGCTTCGACCACCACAAAGGTGTTTCCACCCATCGGCGGCTTGCTACCATCGGGATTGTTTTCGAGCGTCTCGCCCGTTCCCGGTGCTTGCCACTCCGGCCCCTGACTATTGAATCGCTCGGTCCATGAGATCGGATCGTCCGCTCCATCGCTTCCCTCTTCGATCCCTCCTGGTACTCCCATGTGATAGATCTTGCTAACGCGCGCCGAGTAGTAGCCGGCGTTCTTGAAGTGCTGCGGCCAAGTCGCGCGGTCACCGATCGATCGCCTCGGGCTGGTGTAACCCAGCACGCCCGTCGCGTGCGGATAGTACCCCGACAAAAATGAAGCTCGCGACGGCCCGCAATAGGTTGCGTTGCAGAAGGCGTTTGTGAACCGCGTGCCTTCCGAAGCGAGGCGGTCAATGTTGGGCGTGAGGCAGATCGAATTGCCGTAGCAGGACAGTGCCGTTGCAGTCAAATCATCCGAGATGATGAACAATATGTTCTTCGGAGACGCAGCCAACACGCTGATGTGCGAGCACGCGATCAACACGATGGCATGCAAGTGGGGTTTCTTTAACATGTGCTTAAGTACGATCGGCGATCGGGAAATGAGCAATCTGGCCGTGACGAACCTGGGAAAGGGACATGGTGGTTTTACTCGAGCGGAATCTGAGCCACGGCGTCGGCGGCGATCGTTCCGATCTTGCCCGCCAACGGAAGGTACTCCCCCTTCTCTTTGGGGTGCAACCGATTGCTCAAGAAGATTACAAATAGGTCGAGCCCAGGGTCGATCCAAATCGACGTTCCCGTAAATCCGCTGTGGCCAATGGCCTGATCGGTCATCGTCGCACCACGGTTGGAGGAATAAGCCGATCGCTTGTCCCAACCCAGTCCGCGAATCGCATCGCTGGACTCGCCACGGACGCTTTGTGGGCTGAACATCTCCTCCACGGTGGGAGGCTGAAGAACGGTAATTCCATCAACCGATCCTCGGCCTAGAATCATCCGCGCAAAAATTGCGAGGTCCCCCGCCGTACTGAAGAGACCGGCGTGGCCCGCCACGCCACCGAGCCGATACGCACGAGGATCATGAACCTCACCGACCATCCACCGCGACTCACGCGTTCCGGTCGCCGCAGCACGTCGCCTTAGCTCAGGCGGCGGAAGGTATCCGGTATCTGTCATGCCCAAAGGTGCGAAACACGTTTCTGCCGCGAAAATGTCGATGGGTTGATGGGTTTTCGCACGAACCAGTTCAGCGAGCAACATGAACCCGACGTCGGAGTAACGAAAACGAGTGCCCGGTCGATCACGCGGCCGCAACCGCAATAGATTGGCGATCGACCGCGCGGGCTCCCCTGCGTAGTCCGAGAGAGCGTTGTCGGGTGTTAGCCCGCTGGTGTGAACCAGCAAATGACGAATGGTGATCTGATCGCGACCCTCCCCAGCAAAGGCAGGCAAATGAAGCGAGAGCGGATCCTCCAAATCGATTTCGCCTCGCTCCCTAAGCAGATGAATCGCCGTGGCCGTGGCGATCGGTTTGGTCAGCGATGCCAGATCGAAGAGAGTGTCGAACCGCACTGGGAGCGGTTCGGGGAGCGTCTGGCGGTGCCCCATCGCGACCGAGTAAAACACCCCGTCGGAATCGCCGATCGCGACCACCGCGCCAGGAATCTTTCCCTCCTCGATCGACTTTCTTATCAGCCCCGGAATCGAATCGAAGGCCGTCCTATCGATCCCTGGGCGATGATTGACGCGGACCGCCGGTTCGACCGCCGCGGCTGCAGCGATGATGAACCATGGGGTCGTTAGGATCGTGAGCGTTAGCGATCTCACAGAGGTACTTTCAAGAAAGGTGACCAGTGCCTTGAGCTGCGGTGACGAAAGCGATGCCGACATCATCGATTTGTGGCATCCCAACGTCTTAACGTCCGCCTGAGACCGCGTCTACAAGTGGCCACCGCGTCTACACGGCGAACGGGGTCACCTCGGCCACCGCTTCAACAGGAAGCGGGCCGTAAAGGTGGGGAAACAGGTCACCGCCCCGTGACGGTTCCCATCGAAGTCGGTCGCCAGAGAGCGCGAGAAGGCGCCCAACATCGACCTTCAGGATCAACAGACCCACCTGTCCGGCGAAATGGCGTCGCAGCGTTTCAGGCAATTGCTCCGCAGTGGAGAGATGAATGAAGCCGTCCGCGAGGTCGACCGGTGATCCTTTCAGCTCTCCAGCATCGATCGCCGTCTCCCAAAGCGACTCGGAGACAACCTTGTAGACGACTGTGACCATGAGTTCCGCTTGCTCGCGTGCCGTGATGTGGCTTGGCATGGATGGCCGTGGCCAACACTGGATCAATTGCGATCGCCAATGTTGACCGAGATTCCGCTAAAGGGAACCACCCGATAGGCGCCGTCGGTAAAGACCTGCTGGACGAACCAATTGAAGCGGGTGATCGGTTTTGCCGGAACGATGATCACATCGGCGTCGCGAAGCCAGATTTCGTCAGCAGGTGAAGGACGCTTTCCATAAACCGCGCCCTGCAGGTCGAGCATGGTCGAAATCAATCGCCAATCCTCGGCGCGTCGAAAAATAACGACCTGACGAAGGTTAGCCCCGGGCAGCGGGCCACCGGCAGAGGCGATCGCACCGAGCACCGTCGTCGGCCCCTCGAGCTGAATTCGGTTTGGACTCCGCAACTCACCCAGCACGTGAACGAAGTGGGGTGCCTGTTGCGTGAGGATCGGCTCCACCTCCAACCCAACCACGATTCTCGCGTACCTCAGATTGATTTCACTCTTCACGTCCCCAAGTGTGAAGCCCTGCACATACACTTCACCGATGCCCGGAAGACGTACCTTCCCGTCGGGCATGACCACGAGGTCGATCGATTGCCGTACGAATCCGCCCTGCCCACCGACCGCATTGCGGATGTCTTCGGCAAGCGTGTTGGTGCGAACGGGGGTGACGTCGATGGCCGGACGCTTGTTGAATTGCGAATACTCGCGTTCGAGGTTTTCCCGAAGCGCATCGACGGTCAATCCTGCGGCATGCACCTGTCCGATCAATCTCGCCGTGATCGTCCCGTCGGGCTGGATTCGTAGGCCCTTCTCGAGCGTCCCGCGGTTGAGGTCGGTCTCGGTTAAGGACTCGATCAACACCTCATCGCCCACCTCCAAGCGATAGGCGCCACCGGTTTGACGGCGGGTGAGCAGGTAGATGACCTCGAGCCGATCACCAGGTCGAAGGTGGTACTCGCCCAGATGGGCCAGACGCGCGGGGCCCGCGTAGCCACCGTGTGCGTAGGAATTGAAGTCGCTGAACGCCAAATCTTGCCACGTCGGCTCGCCCTCGCAGCACTCGGTCGAGTCGACGCTGCGAATGCAACTTGGGCAGCTGTCGATCGACAGATTGGGCAGAGGAGTTTGGCCGTCCGCCATCCGTCCCAAACAGGTGCAGGCCACGGCGATCGAACCGATTACCGCGAGCCTCAGCAAAAAGCGGGAAAGTAGGCCCGCGACGGAGTCCTCGTGCATTCGCAGCGATGAAATGTTGACATCGTCCATGACGTGTTCCGGTCTCATGGTGTCGAACGGCCCCCACTGAACGTATCGATCATGGTTCGGAAAGATCGAGAAACGGAACCACCCGCGTTATCGCCACCCGAGGATCGCATCTCGACCGGCGCGATTCTCGGGCGAGCCGCTCCGGCATCTCCGAACTGGGTATCTGCGGGCTCGGCGACTTGACTCGTTGGCCAATTGGATTGAGAAGCTGATCCGGGCGGTCCCGCCGATCGATCGCTGATCAAAATAAACTGCTCGGGACTCAGCATCGCGATTTCGACCACCGGCTTCTCTTCCACTCTCGAACGGCGAGACGCGAGGGCCGAGGAATGGATCAACCGTTCATGGTCCACATCGCGATCCGCATCGGATGGATCCACGATCTGAGCACTGGCCAAAGCGGTCGCAAACTCGTCGGTGAGCAACGCGTCATCCGGGGCGGCTTGGACCGCCGCTCGCATCAGGTGGACCGAGATTGCCATGGCCAATGGGCTCTCGGTGGCGCGCTGACCATAAGATTTTCCAAGCATCATCAACGCATGCGCCGCCAACGCGTCGTTCTCGGCAAGCGAAGCCAATTGGCGACGCGCCGAATCGAAGTAGACATCGGCTGCCATCAAACCGGTCAATCGAGTCGTGTCGTACCCCTTAAGCGATGGCGTGCGATGAGAACGGACCATTCGTCGAATCGCCGCTTGGTCAACCGGGCCAAACTTTCCTCCAAAGTCCTCACCCTCGCGAATCGCCTCGAACGCCGATTCCAACTGGACACCCGCGAGCCCGCCTCCGTTCTCCGCGTCGATCGCCTGGGCGATCATTCGCAGCGCGCGAGTCGACGCGTCGGTCGCCGTTAGGCTGGCTCGATGCGACAGGCGGACTGCTGCCTCATCAAGCAGTTGCGATGCCTGGCGACGCAGCGCCGCGGGACTGAATCCAGCCATCACGAGCGGCGCCGAATTTTGTTGAGCCGGTGTTCGCGATGAGGCGGAAAGAGCGAAGGTGCTCCTCACCGGAATCGATGGCGGAAGCATCGAGGACGTGAGCCGATCAGCCTCGCGGAACGTCGGAAGGGGTGTTGGTGCAACTCGCCGTGCCGACGCCAACTCAGCCCCTACGGCCTCCCTGGGATCAGGTGGCAGGCGCTTTGCCCCGTGCGTTCGAGTGGATCGTGTGTCGTCGGGTTCGCGTACAAACTGTCGCTGCGGGGGAAGCCGAGAAGGCGTCACTTTGGCCGGGCCATCCGCCATACTGCGCTGTTGGGCGTGAAGCGATCGATCGCCAGCCCCGAGTGTCGCAGTCATCAGGAAGACGACCACGGGATTCAGGATTCCCAAGCGGGCGCGGTACGTTCGTGGGAAGCGACAAAGCATCGAGGATTGACGCACCAAGGTTTCCGCTGCGGATGGGATCCGAAAGACACGGCATGAACCACACCTTCGACACAACGATCATCGGCGGAGCGATCCGCGTGACGCAAACAAACCGAACCGATCGTCCAAGCCATCGGCCGACGCTCACGACACGAGCGATAGAACCGGCAAAGTCGCGCCATACGATGGTCAGAATCGTGGGCTTCGGCACAGCATCGATTTTCGCCCTTCTCTGAGTTAGCCCCGGTTCCACGGCATGCGTGCGATCAGCATCCCCATCGCGCAGGTGTCGGTAACGCCCGCGAACACCAAACCGGCGCCGACGAAAGCGGACAATCCGATCCAATACGGGTTGAGAAAAAATCCGAGTGCCGCGCCGGTCACGACGAGCGCTCCTGCGGCAATCCGCACCTGCCGTTCGAGCGACACGGCCTTCTTTCCTCGAACGACCGGTAACCCGGCGGTATCCCAGGCCACCGTTCCGCCCTCGACGTTGACCAGCGGCTCGATCCCGGCCTCCGCCAGTTTTTCGATCGCCTTGGAGGCACGACTTCCGGTACGGCAAATCACGTAAAGCGGTCCGTGCTGAGCGCTTCGAACGTTGGCGACGCTTTTCGAATCGAGTTGGTCCAGCGGCAGGTTGCGGGCGAACGGAACATGCACCTCGCGGAACTCGATCGGAGTTCTCACATCGATCAAGTCGATCGACTCGCTTTGCTCGGCGAGCCGCTTGAGGGCCTCGGGCGAAATGGTTTGAGTGCTCATGGCATCGGTCCCTTTAAAGTGTTGATATGTCGTGACAAAACTACCTATTGGAATGGACATTGGCGCGTCCATTCCTGCGATCAAACGTTAGGCGACGGCGGTGCCAAACCGCGATTCGACACACGCGAGAATGTCGGCCAGGTGAGGCTCGGCGATTCGGTAATAAACCCGCCGACCCTGTTTCTCACTGCTAAGAAAGCCGCAACGCTGCATCAAACGAAGATGCTCCGATGCCATTGGGCTGGGGATACCGCAAGCCTCGGCCAACTCTCCCACCGTAAAATCCGACTGCAAAAGCATTTGCACCATCCGCAAGCGATGCGGATGGGCGAGCGTTCGCAGGCACTCTGCAGCTTGCGCCAGAGCATCCAGTTCGGTGAGTTTGAGGGGACGTTTACGCATGCGGTGCTGACCTTCCTCCGGTTAAATATATCGTAAAGTTCCGATGTGTCAACTCATCGTTTCTTTGACGATAACCGGTATCCGGAAGACCGGAAACTCAAGCCACGCGACGGACAACTTCCGAGATAGGCCTCGTCCAAACCTGCCACCGTCCGGAAGGATCCGCGCGGAGCATCAACGTTTGGTGGTGCGCGACGCGAGTGAGCATCTTCGCCACCAACGGCTCGGCCAACTGTTCGTCCCTGGCATCCACGAGAACCAGATCGACTGCTCCGAAGGTTCGCGCCACGTAATGCAATCCCTCGCCAAGCGATTTTGGGACGATCACGGGAACCCCGCCAGCAACCCGCACGGCGTGATGAAACTGCCTGACGGTGAGAGTCGATGTCGACTCGTCGGTGGCCGATTCGAAGTCACCGATCGCGATATACCTTGGCCCGGAATCGTGGCTGTCGACGATGGCCTCGAGAAGCTCAGTCGCCCGTTGTGTCGAGTCCACGCGAAGGTCGAGGATCGAGGCGATACGGCGTCCGGAAACGAGCTTGGACCACGAGTTGGTCTTTCGCTTGAACATCCGCAGGACGGACGGAGGAGTTGCAGGCTCGGGCGCTGGCGTCGCAGCGGTCGAAGTGGTAGCGTTTGGCTTTCGCTTGACTTGAGAACCGCGCGGCTCTCGCACTTTTCGCCCGCCACGGGCGACCCGCGAGCGATCGTCTGCTACCGCAGTTACCGCTGTTGCCGCTGTTTGCATTTTCGCCGTCGACGAGGATGGCTGCGGCGCCTTTGCTGCTAGCGTCCCCTCCGAATGGTCAATCGAGGCTCGTGACGCTGGAGAGACTTTCTTGCCGAACAACGCATTCCAGAGCCGTGCCAGCGCCATGTCGATTGATCCTCACCCGGAGAAGTGCCTAAACATCGGCACGAAGAGCGGCTTTTCTGGGCTCCAGTGGCCCAGCAAGGCGACCGCGCCGTTCCCACCTCCACTTGTATCGGCTGTAGCGTGATTGACCGTGGAACCGATTCCGCGCGATACCGGTCGGTGAAACGGCGGCGACTTTGACGCCCCGTCGCATCCACGAACGCCTGTGTACACCGTCGTGCATCGAGCAGCTGGCAGGGCCGAGCCAGGACTTTATCCCAGCAGCGCCGAGGCAACGGAATCAGCCATCAGCAGGCCGCGATCGGTCAAACGCCAATGGCGTCCAGCCTGGTGAACCCATCCCTCGCGGACGCACGCCTCGATTGCGTCGCCTCGGATGGACCCGATATCAACCCCGCTGTCACGAGTGATCTCGTCAAGATCGATTCCATCGAGCATCCGGATCCCAAACGCGGCGCGTTCGCACGCCCACTGCGATGACGAAATCACTTCCGACTCGGCCGTGGGGGACCGATTTTCGAGCACTCGGCGGATATACGTCGTGGGGCTGCGGTGGTTCACCTCACGCCGACCACCGACAAAGCGCGCGGCACCCGGTCCAAATGCGTACCACCCGCGACCCTCCCAGTACGCCAAGTTGTGGACGCATCTCCGTCCATCTCGAGCAAAGTTACTGATTTCATATTGTTCCAAACCCGCAGCCGCGGCGAGCCGACGGACATCCTGATACATCTCCAATTCTTCGTCTTCGCCGACACCCGAAAGTAGTCCGCTGCGACGCCGCGCCCAAAACGACGTTCCCTTTTCGTAGGTGAGCGCGTAGGCCGAGAGGTGGCTAATCGGGAGCGAAACCGCCGCCGAGACGTCGCGTCGCCACTGGGCGGGCGATTCTTGGGGCGCCGCAAAAATCAAGTCGACCGACACATTTCGGATCACTCCAGCAGCCAACTCAACTGCGCTGGTCGCCGAAACAGAATTGTGGCCACGTTCGAGCCGATTCAGTTTCTCGTCATCGAAGGATTGAACCCCCAAACTGATTCGGTTGACTCCGTGGGCTGCGAGTTGCTCGACCAACTCCGGCGTGACGTCCTCGGGATTGGCTTCGATCGTCGTTTCGGTCATGCGCGGATTCCTCGGAAGCCAGAACTGCAGCATCCCAAACAATCGCTCGAGTCTCCGCACTCCCAACTGAGTTGGCGTGCCCCCTCCCAGGAATAGCGTGTCGATCGGCTGTGGCTCGCCCAACCCGGAGAGCTCGATCTCGATCGCACTGAGAAAGTCATCCGCCAAATCGTCGCGTCCGGCGATCACGCTGAAATTGCAGTACCCGCACCGATGGCGACAGAAGGGGACGTGGACGTAGGCGCTCCGCGGGATCGGCCAATCTCCTGCCACTGCCGGCATTCGAGTCATCACGTCCGCGCCCTCTGGAGACATTTAGGTCGTCGCCGTCGATGCTTTGCCGGCTGACAAAATCCACATCAAGCTCGCGATCGCGATCGCGAAGACCAAAATGCTGACCCACTGCGAGATGGTCAGTGCGGTCCCGAACTGCCCCGGTTCGTCGCTCCTGAGGATCTCCATCACGAATCGCATCACGGCGTAGCCGGCGAACCCCGTGCACATCACGACACCGTCGCGATAGCTTCCCCGAGAAAAAACGCACAGCGCCAGACAAAGGGCCAACCCACCGAGACTGCTAAAAATCTGGGTTGCCAGCACCGGTAACGCGCGAGGGGGTAGATCGGCGGCCGACCAATATTGATCCTTTCCGTCAACCACGGCGACCAAGCCAAAGGGCGCGTCCTCCGCTGGCGTCGCGTCGTCAATCGACTCTTGCGAGCGAACCACCGTCAAATTGCCGACGGTGGCGCCTGGGGTGATGCCGCGTGCGGCAGCAGGAGAGTCAGCGTGCACTTTCTCGACCGTTTGACCCAATGAATCGAGTTCCAAGCCGGCCAATTCACCGCTTGCCAATTGGTCCTCGAACACGGGACTGCCATTGGGAAACCGAATCGCCGCCCATCCGTCTTCGCACTTGCCCCCGTAGCAGCATCCGTTCATGAGGCACCCGATCCGCCCGAGAGCCAAGCCGATGAAAAGGGTCGGGATGATCGCATCGCCCAGCCGTAGCATCGGCAGGTGGTGCCGATAGGCGTACAGGAGGAAGGCGAAGAAGCCACCGATGAAAGAGCCGTACACGACGAGGCCACCCTGCGTGAAATTGATCAGGTTGCGGAAGGTGGTCGAGAGATCGTCGGTGAAAAATTGCTCGTGATACTCGATCACATAAAAAAGTCGAGCACCGACAATGCCGCCGACAAACACCCATGGTGCCAACCCAAGGATCACGTCCTCACCGAGTCCATAGCGGCGTGCCCGCACGATCGCCAATCCGACCGCAGCCGCAACGCCAAGCAGCAACATCACACCGTAGCCTCGGATCGCTAGCCCCACAGGTTGGCCGGAAGTATTCTCCAACTCAATCGCCGGCAGGACGAACGCGATCACCACGGCCGCCACAAGCCAGAGTGTCCCCTGCTGGCGCCAGTAGTCCGCCACACTCTGCTTGGATAGCATGACGAGGCCGGTGGTCACAATTGCCGCGAGCACGAGCAGGCCGAGAACCCATCCAAAGCCAAAAATGCTCAGAGAGCCCATCTCGTGCGGAATGAGGAGTAACGTGCGGCGCATGGTCCAGCGGGACAAAAGAAGGTAGTGAAAATTCTCCGCAGGTACCATATCGGCGACCGACTCTCGGCGGCAAGCTCTCGTCGGGTTGCATCCGACACATCGGCGCCTCGAGGACGGCTGACGGGCGATCGCCAACTCGTTAGCCGTCCGGAATGCACTATAAATGAGCCGGTAAAGGAATTCTCGTGCACCGTGCCCGTGGTGGCGCCACGCGTCAGGCCACGGTCGTTGGGAGTGCACGCCATGGTTGAAACCTCTTCCCTCAAAACAACGATGAAAAAAGTCCTGCTGATCATCGTCGATGCGCTTGCCTCGCGGGTTGTTGGCCCTGCGCTTGCGCATGGGCGTTTGCCGAACCTGCGAGCACTGACCGCGTCGGGTTACGTGGATTGGAACTGTACCGCCATCTTTCCGTCGATCACACCCGCGGCAACGGCGGCCTTGATCACAGGCGGCTATCCCTGCGTGACCGATATCACGGGAGCTTATTTCTATGATCGCAAGGACTCCCGCGTTCATTACTATGGCGATGACACGGGGCCCATTCTTCGCCGAGGGTTCGCGACCTTTTTGGAGGATTTCCTGATCCGGCTGAATCGCGACCAACTGCGCGCCGAGACCGCTTTTGAGACGGTCGAACGTCACGCAATGCGGGCGGCATGCTTGAATTTCCTCTGGTTCCGCGGTAGCGTCGAGCACCGCGTCCAAATGCCACTGGCCCTACGCCTCTGGGCGTGGAGCGGAGGATCAAAAAAGATTATGGGCCCGTCCATCCTTTCGCTCGGCGATTTCGTCTCGAGTCGAGTGGGTTCGGCAGGTAGCCAGCGATTGAAGGGACCTGGTGGACTCTTTCGACGCTTCGGTTTCAACGATGCCGCAACGGCTGCGGAACTTCTGATTCTTGCGCGGCAACGCTCGTTTCCTGAGTTCACCGTCGCCTATTTTCCGGACAACGACTTCGAATCGCATTCTGACGGCGCGGAGGCGGCCTTGGGAACGATCGTGGAGTTCGACCGCACACTGGGCGAACTGGCGGACGCCTACGGCGGCTTGCAGAAGCTGCTCGAATCGTTGGCCATCGTGATTACCGGTGACCATGGGCAATCCGATCTCCCGATGGATCAGCACCGCACGGGGATTCGGCTCGACGAATCGCTCAACGATTACAAACTCGTTGCTGCGGGTGAAAATTGGGGCGAGGGCGATGAACTGATGATTTGCCCGAACATGCGCGCAGCCCAAATTTACCTTCGCGGAGACTACGTTCAGCAGCGAAAGAAGATTGCTGAACGTCTGCTTGAAGATCAGCGAATTGATCAGATCATGTGGCGCAGTAGTGACCCTGGAAACGAGAATCGCTACTGCGTGGGCACCCATCGTCATGGCACGTTCGAGTTTTGGCCGGCAACGCAGGGGCCGCACTCCGCCATCGACGAGTATGGCACACGTTGGGACTGGCAGGGTGATCTGACGAATGTCGATGCCCGAGTCACCGCCGATGGCACCATCGAGTTCGGCACAAATCCAAACGCGTTGGAGCGAATTGCGACCGCATTTGACCATGAGGTCAGCGGCGATTTGTGGCTCACGAGTCGGCTCGGCTACGAGTTTTGCACGGGCGACACAAGCATTCACCGTCGCGGATCGCACGGTTCGCTCCATTCGCACGATTCACTGTCACCTCTGATCTTGGCTGGGGTTCCCGAAAGTTTCTATCCAACAAAGACCGCGCGAAGCGTTGACGTGGCGCCACTTTGTCTCTCGCTCTTGGGTCTTGATGGCGTCCGTCAGGTTGGCGCCAGCCACATCGACATGTGCAAGACCGAGCATTCGTCGCGCACCCCCCTGACCCCTTAGGCGGCTGGCTCAGGATGCGGATGGTCCTGAAGACGCGTAGCCTCGTGGACCGAAAATGATCCGCCACCGGAGCCGATCAGCCGTGTCCATCACGTCGAGCGGCATCCGTCCACACGACCTGGGTCAGTCCGCTTTTTGCGCGGAGTCGAACGGTTGTCCCATTTTGGCTTTGAGCCGCTTTTGCAACCGGCTCGCTTTGCCTGGCAACTGCTCGACGACATTCACATTTTCGTCAGGGTCGCTTTCGTGGTCGTAAATCATTCGACCAGTGACTTTCCCTTTGGCGTCCGTGTAGCGACTGAACCGGTACTGATCGGTGCGAATCGTGTCACCCGCGCCGAATCGCCCGATCGCAAATGATTTCCAATTTGCCGAAGGATCTTTCATCAGCGGAACAAAACTGGTGCCCTGCACATGGTCGGCGGATTCGATTCCGGCCAATTCGCAGATCGACGGATAGATGTCGATGAACTCAACCAGCGCCGAGACCCGCGTGCCGGGATTGATACCCGCCGAGCGGGGCGGGATGACCATCAGCGGAGCGTGCATCGAAGTCTCGAAACAGGAATGTTTGTTCCACATCCCATGCTCGCCCAGTTGCCATCCGTGGTCGCCCCAAAGGACAACGACCGTGTTTTCGGCGATGCCCAGTGCATCCAGTTCGTCGAGCAAGCGACCGACCTGCGCGTCGATGAAACTGACGCACGCGTAGTAACCGTGGATCAACGAACGCGCCGTTTCGCGATCGACTGGCCCACTCGGCACGATTCCGGCATAAGCTCGAAGTTCGCCGGAGTTGTGGACCGCGCCTTCGGGTGCATTTTCCGGGGAGTGGTAATTAGCAGGCAGGTCAATCTGCTCGCGATCGTAAAGGTCCCAATATTTTTTGGGCGCGTTAAACGGAAGATGCGGCTTGGAAAATCCTACCGCGAGAAAAAAT
>JBGTCJ010000178.1:0-5614 GCA_041748895.1 Pirellulaceae bacterium | reverse complement strand
ACCGGTTTCGCTATCGGCCGAGACCAGTTTCCCGGATTGCGTTGAGAGGTAGACGTGATTGCCATCGTTCGTTGGCTGGCTAAAGTCCTCTCCCAGTGAAAGCCTCCAGCGGATCGCACCGGTGTCACCGTCGGCGCGCTGCAGTTCCAACAGGTCGGAATCGCTCAGCAAAACACCGGCCTGCCCGGTCGAGTCGACGGGAAGCGGCGAACGAGATTGTCCATAGCCGACAAATCGGCGCCACAGCAGCCGACCATCGCGGGCGGCGAATGCGACAATCGATCCGTGAATTCGAATGTAGACCACTTCCTCGCGTAAACCAGGCACTTGCGACCCATTGCGACTGGTCAAAACGATGCTCTTGACCGCGTCGGCGGGTAGTGGGTCGGCGACCCGTTTGGGCACATTGACCGCGGGTTTAACCAGTTGCTGCTGAATTTCGCTGGCCGACTTAACCAACGTGACCAAACGCGGATCGTTCCTTAGCTCGGGGTATTCTCGCAGTAGTTGCATCCGCGTGGCATAAGCCTGATCGGTTTGAAGGTCTTTGAGCGCCCCTCGCATGCTATCGACCGACTCATCCAGCCGACGGTTGCGGTTGATGTCGCGTTGGACGCGGGACCTGGTCTCCCCGATCCCGAGCATTCGCGACGAGAGGGCCTGCCGCGCGGCGCTGGTTACGAACGAGGGGTTCTCCGTGAGCTTGATCTGCCGATCCAACTCATCGAGCAAACGCTGTTTCTCCGTGGTCTCGGTCGCCGAACCAGCCGCCCTGGCGATGTTGTCAGCAACATCCACCAGGAGTGCCGCGAGATTGTTGCGTTCTTCATCGAGACCCTGCTCATTTTCGATCGCGGGCAACATCTCCTCGGCAGCATCGACGGCCTTGACAGGGTCCGTGTACTGCGCGATTTGGTACAAGCGAGTCATCGTCAAGCGGGTGCGGGCGACCGACGAATGGGGGTTGGATGGCCCGAAGCTGGTAAGAAACGATGAGTACGCTTTTTCGGCCGCGGCGTAGCTCTGTTGGTTGTAGAGACCGTCAGCCTCGGCGATGTAGTCGTCCGCGTTACCCTTGGCAAGGATCAGGTACAAGGTCGCGCCCACGATGGCGAGCAACACGACCAACCCCGCGATCCCATAGATTTTGAATGAATCCCAAACGCTTTTGGTTTCGTCGCGTTTCTTCTTCGTCGCATTGACTTTTCGCGGGCGATCGGCGGCAACGCGTCTTCGGGTGACGGTACCGCCGCCTCGATCCAAATCATCCGCGTCGGAGGCTTGCGCGCCGCCCGCCTCATCCACCCACGGTTGCTCATGCGATTCGATCATTTCGGAGGGACCGGGATACTCCACGGGCACTTCGTCGTCGTGGGAATCAGCGAGCCCCAAATCGTCCGGCGCGACCTCAGTGGGACCACTCACGTCGTCGTACTCGCCCTTGCGAAGCTCGCCAATTAACTTTGTCGCTTGGAAACGAGTCAGTTGCCCGTTGTCGACAAGCAACTTGGCGATGGCTTCGGGGGTCACCCGAGCGCCGCTCTGCGACAATTGGTCCCGCAGCGCTTCGATGATTTCTTGATCAAGCCACCCGAGCCGTTCGAGTCGATCAATGAGGTCTTTTGCCAGCATAAGTTCGTGTCGAAATCCGAGTAAAGTGGCTTGAATGTTAAAGGCTGGTGGGCGAAACCCAGTCAATCAGCGCGACCATCGGGCATCCGCAATCAGTCAAATCCTTCGACCTGGGTCACCTGCAATTCCGCATACCCGCAGACGGTTCCCGCGTCCATCACATCGACGAGCGCCTGAAGTTTGGCGGACTCGTGAACCTCGACCGCCAAGCGAACGGCAACGTTCGACTCACCAATCGCTTCCTTTAACGCGCGGATCAAATTCTGCTTCCCGGGGGTCTCCCGTTCCCAGTCGGCCGCGAGCACCAAAAATGACCCGTACTCGTCGATCTGCACGGTGACCGTTTCTTTCTCCTCGGGTTCTTCATCGATCGGGTTGCTGCTGGCCTGATCGGTTTGCTGACGCGGCATCTCGATCGACTTCTGCAAACTGAATGACGCGGTCACCATGAAAAAAATCAGCAGCAGAAACGTGACGTCGACCATCGGCGTCATGTCGAGCTCTTCTTCTTTTCGCTTCTGACGGCGAGGTGGTTCATCCTCGTCCGAATCGGGGCGCATCGAGGGCGGCAAGCCGTCGGGCTGCGTCGGCAACGTGTGAGCGGAGTGATCGATGACTGGGTCGGCGTCGGGAAACGCAACCGGCTTCTCCGTCCTGAATCCAGGTCTTTCCGCCGCGGGTACAGGGTCCGCGTACCGATCGGTGCGCAACCGCCCGTGGCTCGTCTGACTTCCAAGTTCCAACGGATCACCGACCGCCGCGTGCGGATCGCCCGCCGAGACGGCCGCATCGAGAACCGGAACTGTGACCTTTTGGGAACACTGGGGGCAACGAACCTGACGGCCAGCCAGGCGTTCGTTGACCTGGTGGCGGGCGGCGCAGTGCGGACAGCTGACTTCGATCGACATGGCTACTCGACGACGACCCTCTCAACAAAAATGAATCAGTACTGAATCTCGCCGCCGCCGGGCGATCGATAAGGCCGGGCAATTCCACCCGCGACGGCTACTCTTCCTTGACCGCAATGAACGTGTTGTCGAGATCCTCGAACGCGTCGCCAAGGATCTTTTGGATTCGCGTTACCTGATTCACCCGGACGTCCTCGTCGCCCATGATCATCACCTGCTTCTTGCCTCGGTCCAGCTCGTCGGTAACGTACTCGATCAACTCGCTGATCTGAGTCTCCTCGTCTTTACTGAACTGCGAGCCATCGAGCCGGCTAATTACGGCCGATTCGTCGGCACCGGGAGAAACGAAAATGACAGCCGAATCCTTAGCCGAAACACTCGTTCCGTGTTCAGCTTTGGGCGTCCTTCCGGTTTGCGTAGGATCCATCTTGGACGCCACGACGAAGAAAATCAGCAACAAAAAAGTGATATCAATCATAGGCGTGATGTCGAGCTCGTCGTCGTCACGACGCCCTCCGGACATCTTTACAGGATCAGCATCCTCGTCGATGTCGTCGATATCGTCGTCATGGTTCGCGACCATCGCTCAACACATCCTCAAGTCAAAGCCGCGGCTGGCTGGGGCCGGGTGGCGGTTGGGCCCTCCGCATCGCCCTCGGCAGCGGATGCCGCCAAACCGATCTTGAATGCTTCAAAGAACCGGGTGAGTCCGGCACCCACCAGATCTTCCATTTTACTGATCCGAATATTGACGGTGGCGACCAAAATCATCAGTGGAATCGCGATCGCCAGCCCAGAAGCCGTGGTCACCAAAGCAACCTGAATGTCACCGGCCAGCGCTGACGGCTCGACCGACTCGGCCGTCGCCAACGTCTTGAACGCACCCATCATCCCGAAAACCGTCCCGAATAGACCCACCCTCGGGGCAGTCTTGATACACGTCCCCACCCAACTGAGCCGATACTCGAGGTCGCTAAGCACGTCCCGCTGAAACCGATCGAGCATCACTTGCCGGGCACGCTTGTAGCCCAGTTCGCGATTCGCGATCGCAAGTTCGACCATCTGCGGAATCGCCCGCGCATCCCCATCACAATACTCAGCGGCACCCTCAAAATCGCCCACGCGAACCATCTCTTCCACATCGTCGAGGAAGGCGTCTTGCGTGTCCTCATCCTTGAACCGCTTCTGGCTAACCCGGGTCCAGACCATCACGATGCAATAGATCCCCCACAACGCAATCGCCGCGAGCACGCCGTAGGTCGAATTGGAGATGATGTCGTAGAGAGACGTTTCGGCAAACAGCATTCTAAATTGCCCTCGATGAGCTCAATGGCGACAGACTGACAAACGTCCGTCGACAACGTCCAACAGCTCTGATTCTGATTTGTCTGCGGGTCAAAGGACCGCCAATGTATCGTAAACTTCGAAAAAAACGACCGCACCGGGTCGCTCTGGAACGATTCGTCGCACGCTCGCAATCCCGCCGCTCGTCGACTCAACCGATTCCGCTCGACTACTTCCCTTTGCGGTAGCGTTGGTCGATCACCACGAAGTGAAAACCTCCACTAGTGGGCTGCGACTCAAAAATCGTTTTCGCAACGGAGGTGATGCCCGGATACCCCTTGCTCTTGGTGTACTCCAACTCGATATTCGCCAGCTCGTTCTCGAGAGCTGGTTCGATGAACTTGACGAGCAGGCGGCCTGCCAGCGGGACACCGGCTTTGGTCAGGAGTTGACGGTCGAACTGCTCGAGCGGACTGCGGGTGGTCCACATGAAGTAGAGCCGCTTCTCGTCATCGCTGACACCACGACGGACGATCGGCGTTCCCGAAAGCTTTGCTGCGTAGTCCACGCCCTGGATCGTTCCGCCGATCGCCCCCAACTCGATCCGGTAGTAGTCCAATTGCTCGGCATAAGCGGCGAGATTCTTGGCGGCGAAATTGAGTTGCCACCTTTCAAACCGGGGGATGATGTCATCACCCTCGCCCTCGGGACCCGGCGGACGACTATCCCCCTTGCCGCTGCCGGCGGCACTGGCCGCGGAATCGGTGGTCACCGTATCGAGCGACGCGGCAACACTGCTCACGGCGTCCGTGACTGCCGCGATCGTATCCTGAATCGTCGGTTCGGTGAGATCCTGAATCTCATCAGCACCCGGAGGCTCGAAATCTCGCTCAAAACCCTCGGCGTTTTCTCCGCGGCCCGCAGGGTTCTCAATGATCGGTGGGAACGGTCTCGGCCCGAACGACAATCGACTGGTCCACCAAACGATGAACAACAGCAGCGTGAAGACGCCGATAAACCAAAACAGCGACATCAAGAGCGATGAAACGGCATCGAACTTTGAAGTTCGAAGCTTTTCCCGCTGCTCATGCCGCTTGACAGCGCGATCTGCCAACGGCGAACCGTCACTTTCGGCCGTCGATACGCCGCCCTGGCCGCGGTTTCGAGAACGCTGATCCGTGGCGTCGACGGCCGACTCTTCAGTTGCGGTGGACATGAACTCAGTGCTGCGAAACGGATTGAACGGGTCAATTGGCCCAATGAACCTCGTGTTTGAACCCTCCAGGATAACCGATCGATCTGATCTTGCTCACGTTTGACGCCAAGATCCGCCCGCGAGCGTTCCAAAATCGCAGCGTGCTCAGCTCGTGCATCGAGTTACAGGTCATCTCGACGGTCATCGCAGAAGCGGACTTCACGCAGGCATCACAGCGAGGTGTCTGATCGCATCGAACCGATTGACAACCCATCCTCTCTACATTTAGGATCGTCGCGTGGTTCGATGGAAATTCGGTTAGGTAGCTCAGTTGGTAGAGCACTGCACTGAAAATGCAGGTGTCGCCGGTTCGATCCCGGCCCTGACCACTTGCTCAATGATGGCGACCCGGGGGAAAGTGCCGGATGCGGTTTTGGGGGAAGTCTGGGCAAAGGCCCCACCCCCTGGGCGAACAATCGCAACCCCCCTGCTTATTCGACGGCCCTGTTGAATGTCGATCGCCATCAAGCGTTGCCTGCTGGTTCGGCGACCTGGCGAGCTTCTGCGGTCGTCCGCAATCTTTTTCCATGAGGGG
>JBGTCJ010000177.1:0-3750 GCA_041748895.1 Pirellulaceae bacterium | reverse complement strand
CCAATCCGGCTGACCCGAACCAGGCGATCACTCGCTCGCCGTCGGTGACCGGAGAAGCCGAAGCATACGGGTTGGTCTTGTGCGTAGCTTCCGGCAGGTCATAAGCGACCGCGCGTCGCCAAAGCTCGCGACCGGTTTCACGATCAACGCAAAACAATGCTCGCTCCCCGGTTTCACTGAGCGGCTGAGTGAGGAAAACTTTGTCCTCCCACACGATCGGCGTCGAATTCCCAGGTCCGGGAAGCTCGATCCGCCACTTCACGTTTTGCTCCGGCCCCCACTCGGTCACGACGTCCGCAGTAGGAGCTCTCCCCGTCCCCATCGGCCCTCGCCACTGAGGCCAATTCGACTGATCGGCCAAGGCCGGCGTAACGACGCCAAGCAAACAACAAGCGAATGTCGCTAAACGAAACGTTTTCATGATGACCCTTGAGACAGTGAGAATTGACCGATTATACGCTGGCGGCGAGAACCGCTGGAGGCGTTCCGGCAGGTGGGCATCACGTTCCGCCGTGACGTCAAAAAAAGTGAGAGGACGGATCGCTGGCTACCGCGTTTTCGAACAGCACCGGCGACTAGCGTTCATGCCGTTCACCAAGCTGAAGTTGTCCGGCGCGGAACTCAACCGGACCAGCCGCATTCCCGTTGGAACTGATCCAAGAACGTTCGCATGAACTGCTCGCGGTCGATGGCCATCCGCCGGCCGGCATCGGTGTTCATCAAGTTTCGAAGTTTGAACAGCTTATCGTAAAAGTGGTCGATGCCGGTTTTCCCGCTTTCTCGATCGCTGTGACAAAACGGCTGGCCGATGACAGCTCCATACTCAATCGTGCGGACGATCCCGATCGCTCCCAGTGCGTCCAGTCGGTCAGCGTCTTGAACGATCTGGCCTTCCAGCGATAGCTCGGCTGCGCCGGTACCCTTGCGAAACGAAATGTTGTCGACGATGTGCACGACGTGCGCAATCTTGTCGGGAGCCTCGCCCAAGTCGCTAAGGATGTCACGGGCGAACTCGCCGCTGCGCTCGACACCCGCGTGGAACTTAGCGTCGCCCAAGTCGTGCAGGAGCGCAGCTAGTTCCACGACCGCCCGCTCGCCACCGATCTGAGCCTGAATCTCGCGAGCTGATCGCAGCACTCGCTCGACATGGTCGAACCCGTGCCCGGCGCCCTGCCCGGCGAGCCGCTGGCGCACAATCTGTTCGACTTGCTGGATGATCGTTGAATTGTTGTCGGGCATTGAGTGTCTTCTGGAGTCGTTACCGCGTCACATCGAGCCGCTGGCGAAAGGAGCCAACGGGCACGAGGGAACGGCGATGATCGCAGTGGGTAACGCTGAGCTGGTCAGCTTCGACATAGTAGAGAGCGTCTTGCTGGAACTGTTGCCCCAGATCGCAGGCTTCCTCCAGCGGCATCGAAAACGCCCAGCTCGGTTCGGCGTGGCCTGTGATGGGAGAGTAGCCGGTGATCCGCCGGTGCCACAGGTCGCGTTCGACCAATTCGTGCGCAAGTTGGCGATCCGCTGCCTCGTTTGCCTCCTGCGTCCCCGACTGGCCGGTGGTCGCCCAAGCGGAAAGGATCACGAACTGCGTCGGCCACTCGTCGGGCATCGTATCGATGCGGAAGCGGGTGTCAAAGTAAGCCGGGTGCATCGTCCTGCGAGGTCGTTGGCACTGCTTGAGTTCTAGTTCAGGCTTCTGCCTGGCATTAGGCCCTTCCCGCCCGCAATCTTACCGCCCGTGTCGATCGTTGTGGCCGGGTGTGTTCACGGCAGACTAAAGTCTGAACCCCAGCCGTCGCACCGGTCTTCTGCAAAGAAAATGCCCCGGAACGATTGCTCGCTCCGGGGCATTCCGGTTTGTTTCGCCCTGCGGCTTGCCGCTCGATCGATTCGACTTCGCGACGCTGCGACGGTCGCATTTGCACCGGTGGGACTCGAACCCACGACATCCGGCTCCTGAAGCATGTACTCCGAATCGGCAGTCGATCGTGTGCGCTTGTTACTTCGCTTTCTCCGTCAAAGCCCGTCGCATTTGTTTCCAAAGCGAGCGGCCGTTGACGCGGTCCAACCTGACGAGCTGTTGTTGTCGCGTGTCCAAGGCAATGATCTTGCCGCTGGTTCGCTTGGCATAAATAAATGGCAGGCAAATGGCGACGACTCGGTGTGGCTCGCCAACGGCACGGGGCAGGTAGCGAATCCGAACTGGCTCATCGGGCGGCAGCGAGACGCTCGAGCAGCACCATAGGAATGACGGTGCTTCGATGATCTCGCTGAGGATCGTCACGTAGTCACCCCTGGCGATGTCTTCGCCAGCGATCCGCGCCGCGACGGTCGTCGCAGACTTGGTTTCCGTGGTCGTTTTCATGGTTATGCAATCGTTGAAAGAATGAGTGGTGCGTGTGCGTGTTGTTTCGGGGCTGCGAGTGTGAATGACTCGGGGCAGGTGCCGGTGGGCTTCGAACCCACTTTTGCCGGGTTGCAGCCGGGTGCCCGACCAATCTGGCTCCAGCGTTGGGTGGTTTGTTTTGCCCGATTCGCAGATCGCTCACACGGCCTCATCGCTTTGGGAGGCAGTAATCTGCCACTCGGTCGTGACGCGAGAGCGTGCTCGGTCAACAATTCGACTGTAAAAGCAGATCAAAGGTTCGCGGGATTTTCCTGCTGTGCATCCATCAAAAATCATGATCGCGTGAAACAGGTCCCGATCCGCAGGCGATGGTCACCGAGGATCCACAAGTCCCCTTTTTGCTTAACCGGATCGTCCGGTGGATCGGGCACGTCATCCGGGTCGGTGAGCCCTTCCTCGATTCCGGGCTCGAGCAGCTTGGCGAGCTCGTCTTTGTCGAACCCGACGATTCCTAGACCGTAACCTGGAAAGAAAGAATTCGCAAAACCATCCGCCTTTCGCCGTGCAGACCCGAGCGACGAGTTTCGCTAAACTGTGCCAGTGCATTTGGCACCGAAGGGAACCTGGTTTGTTGAATCAAGGTGGATAGAACTCACGCCTGAGAATCGATTCGGTAAAACTGCCATCATTGGTCATCGTCATGACGGATAAATTCCACGCCGAGTCCCATTCGAACCCCATTTCTTCACGCGAGCCCAACTTCAAAACGGAAATTGCCGTCGAGTTGAATGATTCGGGCCGCGAGCGTACGACCGGAGTTCAGAGTAGCTCCGAGGGGACTGACCAGGCGACGACCGCAACGCGTAAGGCTGCGATTCGCTGAAATCGAATCTCAGCCGGATCTTGCGGCTTGGCGGTGCCGGAATCGATTGCCGAAATGAGGATGTCTCCGCTCTGCAGGTTCTGAGAGAGGGGCGGCGACCAAGCGCAAGCACCCTTTCTTTGCTATGCAAAGCTGACCGATCGTCGCCCATTTTGTATTGCGTGACTACGTTCGATCTTCGCTTATCTGACGATCGGCCCAGGCCAGTTCCCAGGCTTTCAAGAAACGTGCAGGAGCAGCCTCCCAATTTTCGGGAGTATCAAAGAACGAGCCATTTCGGCCGAGTAGTCTTATCTCCCATAGCCCGGCTTGTAAGCGACGCACCTCGTATTCCATCCCCGCATAAAATATATCGGACTCGGCATAAGGGTCGTCGTTGTAAAAAGTCGCGTTGAGGCGATATCGCCATGTCAACAGATCCAATTCGTAGTGGACCCGGTCGGGATGGCGGTACGCCTCACCGATGGGTTCGGCATCGCTAAACGACCATGCCGGCGGCAGACCCGACGCGTTTGTTTCT
>JBGTCJ010000176.1:0-34043 GCA_041748895.1 Pirellulaceae bacterium | reverse complement strand
TGGAAACCGGTGCTCTGCCAATTGAGCTACGCTCCTGAACCCGTCAAGCCGCAGCGGCCTGACGCTAAACGTTGACCTAACTCTACCGAAAACCACCCCGCTATCGACGATGGGCATCCAGCCTTATCGCCAAAAAGGCGGTTGCGGCATGCGAAGCCACCTGCGGATCATTCGACGATCTTGGTAACCACACCACTACCGACGGTTCGCCCACCTTCGCGAAGTGCGAAACGAACGCCGTCGTCCATCGCGATCGGCTAGTGCAACTCGACGGAGATCTTGACGTTGTCACCAGGCATGCACATGTCCGCATCCACCAGGTTAGCCGTTCCCGTGACGTCTGTCGTGCGGAAGTAGAACTGCGGACGATAGCCGCTGAAGAAAGGCGTGTGACGGCCTCCCTCGTCCTTGCTAAGGCAATACACTTCGGCCTCGAACTTGACGTGAGGGTTGATGCTCTTGGGCTTGGCGAGGACTTGACCTCGCTGGATGTCCTCTCGCTTCACTCCGCGAAGCAGGCAACCGACGTTGTCACCGGCGCGGCCCTCGGTCATTTCCTTGCGGAACATTTCGACCCCGGTGCAGATCGTTTTGACCGGTGCAGCCGAGAGACCGATGATCTCGACCTCTTCACCCACCTTGACGACGCCACGCTCGATTCGTCCGGTCGCGACCGTTCCGCGGCCTTCGATCGAGAAGACGTCTTCGATCGCCATCAAGAACGGCTTGTCCTCTTCTCGCAGCGGCTCAGGAATGTTGGCATCGAGGGCTTCCATCAGGGCTGTGATGCACGCACTAGCCGCCGGGTCTGACGGGTTGTTGTAGGCCGGCAGGGCCGAGCCACGGATGACCGGAACGTCGTCGCCCGGGAAGTCGTACTTGCTCAGCAGTTCGCGAATTTCCAACTCGACGAGCTCGAGCAACTCTTCGTCATCGACCAAGTCGACCTTGTTGAGGAACACGACGATGTAGGGAACACCGACCTGACGGGCCAGAAGAACGTGTTCCTTCGTCTGAGGCATCGGGCCGTCAGCCGCGGAAACGACGAGAATGGCCCCATCCATCTGGGCCGCGCCGGTGATCATGTTCTTGATGAAGTCGGCGTGTCCGGGGCAATCGATGTGGGCGTAGTGACGATTGGGCGTCTCGTACTCGACGTGCGCCACGGCGATCGTGACCGTCTTGGTCGAGTCACGGACGGTACCGCCTTTGGCGATGTCCGAATAATTCTTCGCCTTGGCCAAGCCCTTTGCGGCTTGGACCGCGAGAATCGCGCCGGTCGTGGTTGTCTTTCCATGGTCAATGTGACCGATGGTGCCGACGTTGACGTGCGGTTTGGTCCGCTGGAATACTTCCTTAGCCATTTCAATTCACCTACATCCGGCCGCGGAGGGCAAGCACCCGAGAGATACGCTCTCGAAAGCCTCACGATTCTCGCCGCCCGCGTTCACACCCGCGAGGTGGATCGGCTGAGAGATGATTCCGCGACGACTCCGAACAAATTTTTGAGGGAAGGGAAAAACAATTCGGGGGCGGACCGATGCCCACCACAGGCATATCGGGCCGCGCATCCATCTTGTGCGATCGATAGTTGTTGCGAATCGGAGGCAAATTGACAATCGCCAATCGCCCCATTTTCGGTGGCATCGCTCCGGATTTCGGCCCGAAATCACCCACACCCATCGGGATTCCGCCGATCAGGCCGAAACCACTACTGAAAAAAGCTGCTGACGAGACTTGAACTCGTGACCTCATCCTTACCAAGGATGCGCTCTACCAACTGAGCTACAGCAGCCTATCGGACGAAAGCGGGTGAAGGGAATCGAACCCTCGTATTCAGCTTGGAAGGCTGCTGCTCTACCATTGAGCTACACCCGCAATTTCCATCGATCGATGGGAGGTATAGGATTCGAACCTATGTAGACATAGTCAGCGGATTTACAGTCCGCCCCCTTTAACCACTCGGGCAACCTCCCGTCCAATGCGTCTTCCGTTCACCGACGGACGTGGTCACCACACAGATGATCACCGACGAACGTGACCGGAACAAAAAACCGGACCGATCAAGCCAGCGGAGGGATTCGAACCCACGACCGGCGGTTTACAAAACCGCTGCTCTGCCAACTGAGCTACGCTGGCCAGTCTGAATCGCCACCGGACGAAAACGGATCGAGAGTTTAACGATCCGTCCCGATGGGGCAAGACGGATATCGCCGATGGTCCATCCTTTTTTGCACCCGATCCGCCGTTGGCCCCGCTTCATTTCGGCACCCGCCGGCTCCCGAACCGGCTCTTTCAATCGCGCTAACGCCCTGATTTTTGACGGTTGGCACGTTTGCGGCGACTGTGCTTCTCCAGCGTTCGCCGCTCGGCGGACGTCAAACTATCCAGTCCGTTGGCTTGGATTTTGTCCAGAATTCGATCGGCCTCCGCCTCCTCTTTCGCCAAGGCCCTTTCCGGATCGTGAAGCCGCAAGCTCGGCCGCCGGCGGAACAGGTTGCCAACCGACTCCACCGCTCGGTTGCTCGCGAGAAATCCAAAATTCCAGGACCGGCGATAGTAGACCGCCGCCAACGCCGCTCCGGCCAAGTGGACGTCGTAAGCGACTGGCGCATCGGAACTCGCTAGACCCAGCAGATTCAAAGCGACAAACAGGACCGCAGCGACCCACGCCTTGATCGGGATAACCATCATTAAGTAGATGATGGCGTTGGGGAAATAGAATGCGAACAGGATCGTTACGGCCATTACCCCGCCCGACGCGCCAATCGTGCCGCCGGACAACGACTGCAAGGGCGCGCCGGTGACCAGCGAACTGATCACCCATCGGGCGGAGGAGACGAGCCCGCCGAGCACGATCGCTACCAAATAAAACCTCAGAAACTCTCGACTTCCGAGTCGCTCTTCGACCGGCCGGCCGAAAAAAAACAGGCCGATCATGTTGAACGCGAGGTGACCGATGCCGCCCAACGAGTGAACAAACCCATAGCTCAGCAGGCGATACCACTCCCAAGGCCGCAACAGCGTGTCGGGATTGACCGCAAACCAATCAGCCAGCCGACTGCCCTGAGCGGCATTGCCGCTGATCAACACGTCAGCAAAGAAAACGGCCACGTTGATCACGATCAGTGCGATGGTGAAGCTTCGCGGACCTCGGTTTGCTCGCCGGTTCGCGGTATCCCATGCCGAAGGCGGCAGCCAAGAATCGTTTTCCCGCGTGTAATCGCGGTCGTATAGTCCCATACCGTGCAGCCCGGCCTCAGTTCGCTAAGTTTGGATCGATTGGACCGACATCAAATGCCGCGCTTCGCATTCACGCCGCTTCGGGCCGCCATGAATGCCCCGCTGCGACCACGGCTTTCGTTTTTTCTAACCCCTCAGCCAACACCGCCGCGGCGTCCCGTTTCCAATAGCTCGGATTGAACAATTCTAGCGAGAACCCGCCGGCGAATCCGTTCTGAATCAACATCGCGATCGTTTCAGCCAGCGGACAGACACCATCGCCGGGGAAAACGCGAGCGGCATCCGTGATCGACGATCGGGGCGGATCCGCGGGGTAATCGTTGATGTGAAAGACATGCATCCGAGAGGCCTCCATCATCCCAAGCCCTGCGAAATCACTTCCACCCTTGTAGATGTGGTAGAAGTCGGGAAGCACGCAGGCGTCGGGATGCTCGGCGGCCGTGGCGACGTAGGCCAACTCGCTCAGACGCGAGAGTGTTTTTGAAAATCCCCAAAGTTCGAGCTGCGGCACAACGGCGATCTGTCGGCCGATCTCCAGCAACGCTCGATATCGTTCGGCGATCGCGTCGAGGGGTGGTCCTGGTGCCTGTTGTGCTCCCGTCGGAGGTGCCGCGATTCGCGTCCCGCCGATCCGGCGAATCATTTCCATGTCGCGGCGGGCTTCCTCGAGCCCCGCGGCTCGCTCAGCAGGGTCATCGACAATCCATTTGGCAAACCCGATGGCGCTGTTGATGGCCAGGCCCGAATCCTCGATCTGCTTTCGCAAGTCATCCAGATCACCCCCTTGGTCGACGAATGCCCTCAGATCGCGAATCCACGGCTCCATCGCGTCGTAACCCGCTGCGGCGATTAAGCGGACTTGTTCAGGCAGACTAAGCTTCTGACCCGAAATGGTGCTCGTGTTGAGACCGTACTGGATTGCCGTGGGAACCGATGCGGGGACTTGCTGATTGCCCGCACCTGCTTCGCAGGCAACGGCCGCGGCGGTCGCTGAGCCGGCGGACGCGACGAGGAAATGTCTTCGCTTCATGGGATCATTGGGGCAAGCGACGTGAGGGGTGACCGGACCGGGTGACCACGAAAAGGCGATCCAACAGGCTGTTCGCAAGCGAATTGTACTTCCTGACGCCGACGCGATGACTGCCTCATCGACTCAGTATCCATCGACTTTTGATCTGACGCCACACCATCAACAGGATTCCCATCGCGAGCAGCGCGATGATCAACACGTAAAGTGCCACCAGCCCCAGCTCTTCGACATACTTGCCCAACGATTGATTCCAGACGCGATCCCATCCCACGACCGCGATCGCGGTACCGGCGCAGAGGTAGGGACCGAACGGTACAGCCGGTTGGCGGGTAACCAGAAATTGGACCAGGACGATGGCGATCGCCGCAATTGGCGCCAAAAAGAATGCCGCCAAGGCCGCCTGCCAGCCGATCGCCGCTCCCAGCATCGCCATCAGCGTGACATCGCCAAAACCCATTGCCTCCTGCCCCATCGCAAAACTGGCGACAATCCGAACGGCCCAAACCGTTCCTCCACCCACCGCCAAGCCGATCAACGCTGTGAAGAGGCCTCGCCAAGGGTCTCCGCCCACCGACCAAATCCCGAAGGTAAGGACCGTCCCAACCGCCCAGAGACCTGTCAGCCACTTGGAAGCTGGGCTGCGCTGGATCGCGTGGACGAAATAACCGATCGCGCGTCGCAGCCCTCGTCGGAAGATCACCCGACGGTCAGCCAGCGCAAAGCACCAGACGCTCCAAATCGCCAGTGCAAACCAAAGTCCCCGCGTCGATTGCCACTTGAGGTCCATTGGCCAGGGGATATGAAAGTGAGTCTCCACAATTCCGACCGCCTGATTCCACGTGACTTTAGCGGGGAGCCAGGTTCGCGGCGGGAGCGTGGCGACCAGGAGTGAGAGAAGGGTGCCCGGTAGGGTGATGATGTCGGGAATCGTCTGCTCATCAAAATCGATGAAAGTGGCGGCGATCATCAGGGTTAACAAGATCGCGTGGAATGCAAACAGCGAGTGCGCCCAAGGGGAGAAAGCGGCGATCGAGGCGGCGTTGCGATAGTCCTCTGGTAGCAGCCAATTGGTTTGCGTGAGGAACCCATAGTACAACGGGAAAAGCAGCACACAGCCGACTTCGATCATCATGGGCCGGATGAAGAATCCGCGACCATGAATCGCCGATTCTCTTCGCAATCCGACCCAGCCCAAGATCGGGATCCGATCGCTCCAGTGCCGCCGGGGTGCATCGGGGTGCGGCGGTGCCCAGGGGCTGATGTGCCGTGGGAAATAGGCCCAAGAGTAAATCAGGTAGTTGGCAAACCCGCCCGCCATGGCCGCGGCCAGCATCAGGATCGCGTAAAGCAAGGGAAGCTCCGTGATGAGACCAGGGTCACGACGTCCGCCGCCTAGCGTGAGAGCGAATTGGGCTTGGGCGACGCGACGCGAATCGGTTCCACGTCAACGCTGACCGAGAGACTTGTTCGACCCCCTCCGAGCACAACGCCGCGCATCGGTGCGACGTCTCGATAGTCGCGACCGACGCAGATCGGGATGTGATCGGCCTTGACCAGGCAGCCGTTGGTAGGATCGAAGTCGATCCATCCCAGCGTTTCGCCTCCGTACAGGCTCAACCAGGCATGCGATTGATCCGATCCGATCAAGCGGGGTTTGCCCGGTGGTGGGAGTGTGCGGAGGTATCCACTAACGTACCGGGCGGCCAAGCCGATCGAGCGGAGACAAGCGATTTGAATCTGCGCGAAATCCTGGCACACGCCCGTTCGCATCGAGAATGCCTTCTCGGCCGTCGTGTCGACCGCGGTCGTTCCCGACTGATACTTGAAATCGCGCTGGATCCTGCGAGTCAGGTCCAGGCCCGCATCGACAATCGATCGGCCCGGTTGAAACGATCGCAGGGCGTAGTCGGCAAACGGTTTGCCCAGTGAGATCAGGGGAGACGCGAAACGAAAATCACAGACGTTAAACCAGTTCGCATCTTGGGTGCTTAGGATCGCCTCACGAACGGCTTCCCAGGTGAACCCGTCGGCGGTCGCTGGGAGGGTCGGTTCGGTGACCTCGACAATGCTATGGACATGGACCGACAGTTCGCGGTGGGCCGACTCGATCGAGAACGTGTGAACGTGATTTCCGAAGTGATCGACGTGGGAAAAAAAGAGCGTCGGCGTCGGTTTGACGACAATCTCCGTTTCCTGGCAGCGGACCCGCGGCAACCGTCGCGGGACCATCATCACCTGGTTTTGGCAAATGGCGACAGGTTCGCTGTATCGGTAGCGAGTCTGATGCGTGACGGAGAATTGGCAAGTCGGATCGCTCATGGGATGGCCGTCAGCTGGGCACTTGACCCGTCAACGATTGCGACGCGAAGGTGTGAATCAGGTAACGAGCTGAGATGGCATTGGATAGTTCGGGGAGGTTGTCCGTAAGGTACTCGAGCAATTGATCGAGGTTCGCACGTTCGCCCGACGGCGTCGTCGAGGCCAGATCGGTCGGGTCTGCCATCCGCACCCGGTGCAAGAGCTCCATCGCCAGACGTCGATCGATTGGGGTTCCGACCTCGTCGGCTTCGGTCGGCAAGGGTTGCATGACTTCCACGATACGTTCGAGTTGGAAGAGGATCGATCGAGGATTGGAGTCGTCGGTAATCAGTAGGTCGAGCGTGGCGGCCGGTTCGAGCCTCAAGAGGTAACGGGACCGATAAGTCATGATGCTGTCGGTCGCTTCGAGGACTGCCTCGAGAATGGGGCGTTCGTCGCTCGGCTGGCTGACCGTCTTGGGATCGCCCTTTTCCGACAAGTTTTCTTCGCGACCCTCGGCTTTGGCAGCAGGGGGCGTGGGGCCCAGGGTGTTGGTGCTTGGGCTCATCGGGCCGGGGTCGATTGGACTCGCGTTCATACTGACTGAAACGAGCGTTGCGCGAAGCAACTCGGCCGTCTGACAGGCGCGTTCGATCCGACGACCGACCATCAGAAAACGCCATCCGAGGGTTCTCGTGATGCTCTCCTGGCAGAGCCCGGCAAAAGCGAGAAGGTCGGTAATCAGCCGCGTCAGCCGATTGATCGCGAAGCGAGAATCTGCCCTCCCACCACGTTGCACAGGTTGCGTCAGGTCTTCCTCGGCCCGCCGCACGATGCGGTAGGCATCGAGTGAAATGCGATCGCGGACGGCGGTGGCTTGATCGACCATCGCCGTCAAGCTCGGCAAAAGCCCCCGCCGCTGGTCAATCGTGTAGAGCGATTGGGGTAGGGCGTCATCGAGTTTGGGAAGCGCCTTCTTGAGTCCCTCCACCGCGTAATCGGGTTCGATCTGACCGATCGCCGCCAAAGCGGCGATCAAGCGAGGCATTTCGGGAATCGACGATACCGATTGCTCACCGGTTAGCCGCACCAACGTGGTTCGAAGTAGGCGTGCGATCGCTTCGGCTCGTTCGCTGTACCTTCCCATCCAGAACAGGTTTTCGGCCACACGGCTGGGTAACTCGGCGCCGCCGCGCACCAGTTTGAGCGAAAGGTGGGGCGGCGGCAGTAGCGTGCTGGTGGTGTCGACCAGACCATCGGCAACGACCCAACAATCTTGACCCAGCTGGACGGCTCCGTGAGCGTAATCGATCCCACCGGCGGTCGGGCTGACACGGACCATGCCGCCGGGCAAGACATCTGTTACCCCCGCCGACTGGATTTGAAAGGAACGTAGCGCCACGTACCAAGACTGCATCTTGCCGCCGTGCCACACCGGTGTCGTGCTCCGAGGCACCGGCGCCTGGGCGACGTAGTTTTCGGGACGTGCTCGAATCGCCTCGATGAGCTGCGATCGGGCCTGCTTGGACATCTCGGCCGGCTCGATCGGCCGGTCACCTCGTACCGTGAAGGCCGGACGGATCGTTAGCGAATCGAGGTGGTCCAGAACAAACTTGCGTTCAGCTTCTTGGCCACACCAATAGGTGGCGACATGCGGAAGCAGCGGTTCCTCGGAAAGCAAAAATCGAGCGGCCGCGGGAAGAAACGGCAATAGCGACGGCGACTGAGATAACTTGCTCCCGAGACTGTTTGCGATCGCCACGTTTCCGCAGCGGAGGGTTTGCAGGAGACCGGTGACACCCTCGATGGCGCCCGGATCCAATTCCAGTGGGTCGCACTGTTCATCGGAGATGTGCCGCCAAAGGACGTCGATGGGAAGCAGGCCACCAAGCGTTTTTAGGTTGAGCATTCCGTTGCGAACGGCGAGATCGCGACCTTGGACCAGGGTGTAACCGAGGTACCTGGCCAGGTAAGTGTCCTCGAAATAGCGGTAACTCTTCTGTCCGGGAGTGAGAATCGCCACACGAGGGTTGGCGCTGGCGGCGCGAGGCGCGAGAGATTCAAACATCTGCCGCAAACGCAGAAAGAACGCGGCGATGCGATGGATGTTGCTCTGTTGGATCAGATGAGGGTAGGCCCTGCTCGTGACAATCCGGTTCTCTACCAGGTAGCCAAGCCCCGACGGTGCTCGAGTACGGTCTCCGGTGATCCACCAGGATCCATCGGTGTCACGCGCCAAATCGGTCGCTGTCACGTGCAACCGTACCCCACCGACCTTGGGCAGCCCGCGGTACCCGTGGTGATACTCGGGGTTGTTCATCAGCAGTTCGGCCGGCAGCACCCGCTCCTTGATCAGCCGCTGATCCCCCAGCAAGTCGTCGAGGACTGCCTCGAGGATGCGAACCCGCTGCTTAAGCGCGGTATCCAATGCCTTCCATTCACCGGCCTGGATAACCAAAGGGATGAACGTCAACTCCCACGGACGGGTTCGCTCGCCCTCTTCCTCGACGGCGTTGTAAGTGGCGCCACTTTCTCGCGCAAGCGCTGCGCCATCGGCAACCATCGACTCGAACGCGTCGCGGCCCATCGCGTTGATGGCATCCACCAACGGACGCCAGGCCTGCCGTGTGACGCCCGAAGCGTCTACACACTCGTCGAATCGATCGCTCAGGGGTGAGTAGTTGGCGAACGGGGCGTCTGGCGAAATCAAAATACTCAAATGCAATTCCCGTTGACGACAACCGCCGCTTGAGCGGCCCAAATGACCCTCTCGGTGAACCTGGCCATTCGCTTGAGCGGAATATTCCAGGTTTCGGCTACCAAAATAGCGTTCGTGATGCCGAAGTCAGCTTCAGAGATCATTTCCGCCGCCAAACTTTGCATTTTTCCGCTGGCGAGACTATTCTGGATCGCGGTGTTGCCGGTGCGTGGGCGGTTGCTAGTGCGTGCTCGTGTTGTTGCGTGCTCGGGCCGCCGCAATTGCTCGACTCGCCGTAATGGCTCGACTCGCCGCACGATGCGAGGATTCGAACGCCTGGGTGGATTGCCGAGCCGATTGCTGTTCGTCGCGACACAAGCCCTCGATGGGGTTGGCCACAACTTTAAGGAACGTCTCATGAACCAGATAGCCATGCTCAAGCCATTGTGCCAAATCTCGGGGCGCGCGTCCGTCGCGCTGGCAGCGGTCTCCATCGTACTCGGATTCTCGTCGAGCTCTACCGTCAGGGCCGCCGAAGCCACGCCCGCCGCTCCCGAACCTATCGTGCAGTGGTTTGACGCGGAGGAGGCGGGGCAAATCGAGGTCAAATTCATCCCCAAGGACGCCACCGAGGCGACGGTTCTGCTGAAAAATCTCACGAACCAACCGATGCGAATCCGGTTACCCGAAGCTTTCGCAGCCGTCCCGGTGCTCGGTCAATTCGATGACGGGGGGGGAATGGGCGGTGGCATGGGTGGTGGCGGCGGCCAAGCCATGGGAGGCGGCATGGGCGGGATGGGAGGTGGTATGGGCGGCGGAATGGGTGGTGGCATGGGCGGAATGGGTGGCATGATGCGGATTGCCCCCGAAAAGCAGCTGAAGCTGAAAGTGACGACCGTCTGCCTCGAGCATGGAAAGCCTGATCCGCTGCCGAAGATGGCCTACAAAATGGTTCCCATCGAGCAGTTCACCTCCGACCCGCGGGTCCAGGGCGTCTGCCAGATGCTCGGCCACGGGATGTTGACGCAGAACACCGCTCAGGCAGCAACTTGGCACCTGACCGATCGCCTGTCTTGGGGCGCTCTGGCCGCGAAGAACCGCGTTGAGAGTCGCTACACGGGGAATGTTGCCTGGTTCCGACCCTTTGAATTGCGGCAGGCGGCGATGGTCGTCGCCGAGGTCACGCGTTTGACTGAGTCGAATGACCAGGTCACGCATGACGGCCGATCGCCCGGTCATGACGAATGATGCGAATTTGATTCGGGCTGCTTGACTGCGAATCGCCGAGCCTGGAGCAGAAGGGTTTGGTGAAGCTTCTCATTGGCTTCGAGTTGCCGCTCGATGCTGGCTCGTGATTCCTGCACCCAAAGTCGGAAAGCCCGCTCGCGGCGGTCGTGTTTGGCAATGTCTGCGGCCAACTTCGATGACCGGGCATCGAGATCCTCGGCCCATGTTTGAAGCCGGCTTGCGAGGTCTTCGCAGTGCGTTAACCGGAGACCGGTGAAGTCGAATTCGCCACCCGAGTCGAACGCCTTCGATACGCTGCGCGCCGCGTCAGGGGTGACCGCTGGTGTCGGTGCCGCGCTCGCGCGATGTGGGGCATCGATTCGATGGTGCTTTTGGGTCGCCTCGGAGGAGGAATCGCGAGTCGGTTCGGCGATCCATCCCGCCTTCGTTTGCCGATTCGGCGTCTCGGCAATGGGGAGGTGCTTCATGGCATCGGTCGGAAGATGGCCTGCGGTCTTCGGGCTGCCGCGATAGCGGGATACTGCGGTAGGTCGATCGGTAGGGTTTAGCGTCGACCTACTTTTGTTCGGGCGGTGCCGACGCAACCTCAGGTCGGCAAAACACTCCGCACCGAAACGTTGACAGATCCCATTCTGATTTCGACCCGGGTGCCCACCGCACTTCAGTGTGCAACACGCGCGGGGTACAATGGTCACGACCGGATCTACCGGCCAAGTGGTTATCACTTTCGTTCCCCCAAAGGTGTCATCAGTAGTCATGGGATCATTCAAGATTGGCGATCGGCATGGCAACGGGGAGGCACGCTTGGGTAGCAAGGCACCCGCGGCGGTCGGGATCGCGTGCGCATTAGGTCTAATGGGCTGGTTTGGGTGCCTGACTCCACCGCTTGCTGGACAATCCGTGGAGGTGTCGGCGGCAGCACGCGAGACGGGGAGTGACAGGACCGAGTCGATCGAACGCATTGCGGATCGCGCGATCGAGTTCTTGAAGACGCAGGGCCAAGCAGACGATGGTTCATTCAGCAGCGAAGGCGGGTCGGCGATCACGAGCCTTTGCGTTGCTGCGATCTTGCGGCATCGTCCGGCCGCGATTCAAGAGCCCTTTGTGCGAAAGGCAATTGAGTTTATCGAAGCCAATATCCGGGGGGATGGCGGGATCTACGCGCTCGGGTCCAAGCACCAGAACTACGAGACCTGCATCGCCGTGGCAGCGCTGATCGAGGCCAATCGCGATGGCCAGTACGATTCGGTGCTCGAGCGGGCGAAGACATTTATCAAGGGATTGCAGTGGGATGAGGGAGAAGGGATCACCCGTGAATCGCCCAGCTACGGTGGTGCGGGGTACGGCACCCATAGTCGCCCCGATTTGTCCAATACGGCCTTCATGATCGAGGCGCTGCGGCAATTGGGGGATGAGGCCGACGACGAAGCGATTCAAAAAGCCTTGTTATTCGTCGTTCGCTCACAGAATTTGTCCGGCCATGGTAACGACACACCTCACGCCGAAATCGTCAACGACGGCGGTTTCTACTACACGCCGGCCGCAGGGGGTTCGAGCCAGGCAGGTGAAACCGCGGCGGGCGGCCTGCGAAGCTACGCTTCGATGACCTACGCGGGGCTCAAGAGCATGATTTTTGCTGGTTTGACGCCCGATGATCCGCGTGTGGAGGCGGCGCTCACGTTCATCCGGCAAAACTACTCGCTCGACGACAATCCCGGCATGGGACAGGCCGGACTGTTCTATTACTATCACACCTTCGCCAAAAGCTTGTCCGTTGCGGAGATCGACATTTTGGACGATTCCGAGGGTCATCCTCACGTTTGGCGAGACGAACTCGTCGCGACGCTTGCCGGCGCGCAAGCCGACGACGGAAGTTGGGTCAATTCGCTCAATGAACGTTGGATGGAAGCCAATCGCAACCTCGTGACTGCCTATGCTCTGTTGGCGCTTTCCTATTGCCACTAAGAGCTTCGGCCGCGCTCCGTCACTTTCCTCATCATTCACCTTCCCACACGCAAGTAACTCGAGGTCGATTTTGTTTAGCCTAACCACCAGAAAAGCTCTGGTCTTTGTTGGTCTCATTTTGGTGTGGATGGCAACCGATCGCCGTATCGCGGGTGCGCAAACATCCGAGTCCAAACCGGCGGTCATCGAGGAGTTTTGGGTCACGTCGATTGCCGTAGCGAACGGTTCGGACGAAGTGTCCGACGAAGCTTCGGCGGAGCAGCGGCGGCAAAGGGTATTCGCCGCAACAGCGACCGGACTGCTGCTGCGACCCGCGGATGTGGTCGAACTGTTCGGCGGTCCCGAGGGTGAAGGTGTCATTAGTCGGCCGCTTTACAGCCACCCCTTTGCGGTTTGGAAAGTTGCTGTCAGCGATCAAGGAACGAAGCTTGCGAGCACCGACTACCGAGGCAATCTACAGGTCCACGAGATATCCTCGCGTGAGACAAGTATGCACGAAGCGATCTTTGAGCGATGGACACAAGCGATGACTTTTGCGCCAGGGGGTGAAGTGATCGTGGCCGGTAATGAAGCGGGAAAGCTCTTTGCGTGGGATGGTGAGGGTGAACCGCGGGCGATTGAGCTCGATAAACAATCGTTGACAGACATTGCCTTCACGAGCGACGGTAAACGGTTGGCCGTTTCCGATGGTGGAGGTCAGGTCCATTTCCTGACGTGGCCAGGGCTTGAGACGGTTGGGTCGGTCAAGCTGAGTGATGACCCCATTTGGTGCGTCGCCTTTGCCTCGGATGGGACCGGCCTGTTCGCCGGTTGCGGTGACCGAAAGTTGTATCGAATCTCCCTCCCGTCGAATTGGCAAGATTCCACTGAGGTAACGGACTGGCCGTCCGACGTGGTGCTCGAGTCGGCTGATTGGATCACCCGCTTGGCGGTCGCTGGCGACGGTTCGGTCGCTGCCGGGGAAGTGGGTGGGGCACTGCATGTGTTGTCTCCAGGAAAAACGGGAAATTCCAATTCCAGTACACCCGTCGCGACGGCCCCCAGTGGCATTTGGGCGCTAGCGTGGAGGGACGATGCCGAGCTGCTCGTCGGAACTCGAAAGCACGGCGTTCAGGCCGTTAAGCGGAGTTGGAGTTTAGGCGTGCCGAAGATCCCTGCGGCGATAGCCGATGCCGATCCGCAGACTTTGCCAGTTAGCACCCAAGATGAGTAGCACCGAAGGCGACATCGCGCGATCAACGGCTCTCGAGTACGTGGTTCGTACCGGTGCCGTAAGAAGTCTGTCGGTGATGCGGGCCGCTGAGATCCATCGTTATGGCGACCGCGTGGTCGTCCGGACCGATCGGGGGACCGAGTTTGGAGTGGTGCTCTGCGAGGCAACTCCCACGGCGGTGGAACAATTGGACGAACCCTCAGGGGGTCGAATACTCCGCGGAATGACGGCCGATGACGAGCAGCAATGGGGCACGCAGCAGGCGTTTACCGAGTCGGATAGTCAGCTCTGCAACGCCATTGTCCAGGAATTGGGACTGGCGATGCAATTGGTGGACGTCGAACGCTTGCTCGGCGGGGAACGAGTCGTTTTTTACTTTCTTGCGGACAAACGAGTCGATTTTCGTGAGCTCGTGCGGCGACTCGCCGGCGAGCTGCAAACGCGGATTGAAATGCGACAGATTGGCGTGCGTGATGAGGCTAAACTGCTCGCGGATTACGGAGATTGTGGTAAGCCTGTTTGCTGCAACACGCATTTGACTAAGATGCCACCCGTGTCGATGCGGATGGCAAAACTTCAGAAGGCGACACTCGATCCTTCGAAAATTTCGGGGCGATGCGGCCGACTAAAGTGTTGTCTGCGTTATGAATTCGATACCTATGAGGAACTTCAACGCCAGCTGCCACCCATCGGCAGTCGCGTGGTCACGGCCGATGGAACAGCCATGGTGTTGGGACACGAGATATTGGCGCAACAGTTGGTCGTTCAAACTGAGGACAACCGTCGCATCCTGATCGGTGTCGATTCGGTACTAGCAGTCACTCGCCGCGGGAAGGACAAATCCAATCGCGACGTCGCACGTTGATTCGGCGTGATCGGTTGACGAGCGGATACGGGAGTTTATGAATCAAATGAATGCGGCATTCCAAGCGATGTACAACTTACTGCAGACGGATCCCCGGTATAAGTTTGAGGCCTACCAATTCGTGCGTGAGGCCCTGGCATTTGCCCAGGAACACCCGCCAGTGATCGAGAAGTCTCACGCTCCCGGGCTAGCGACACCCATCGAAATTCATCCCACGTCCATAACGGCCGACACCGCAAACCATATTACCGGGCAACAGCTCTGCGAGGCTTGTCGGCAGTACGCGATCGATCAATATGGGTATTTGGCGAGGATGGTCCTCAGCAACTGGGGCGTCGAATCGACGGGAGACTTTGGCGAAATCGTTTACAATCTCATTCGAATCGAGCAGATGCGCAAAAGCGAATCCGATCGACGCGAGGACTTCGACGATGTCTACTCGTTTGATCAAGCCTTCGAGCCGCACTTCATCCCCATGGCATCGGAGGAAGTCTGACCGCATGGGCGATTCTCCACCGCCGCGCTCGAACGTTGTTTGGCCACTCATTTTTATCGCACGGGGACTCCAGCGGATCAGGTCATGCCCCTAAGACGATTTTTCATGGCGATGCTACTGGGCGGTCTTGCGACCGCCCTGGTAGCCGACGAGGTTTCGATCGCCGCGGTCATTGGTCGTGACGACCCGGCTCGTCCCGTCGAGGCTGCGCGCCGGACTTATCTCGATCGGGTTGTGGCTCAACCGATGAGTCATCTCGGCGCGTCGTGGCTCGTGCGACCTGAGCGTGAGGCGGAAGAGAACGTCGCCAAAGCGCTTCGACAGCTCGAGCTTCGACCCGGAATGGTCGTCTGCGATTTGGGCTGTGGAAATGGATACTGGACCGTCCGATTAGCACGCGGTGTGGGCCCTTCGGGTCGAGTCTTGGCGGTCGATATTCAGCCAGAGATGCTCACCGAACTTCGCAGCCGAATGGGTCGTGCCCGGATCGAACACGTCGAGCCGATCCTCGGAAAGGTGGATGACCCGATGCTACCGGAGGATTCACGAATCGATCTGGTACTACTCGTCGACGTCTACCATGAGTTCTCACATCCCCAGTCGATGCTTTGGGCTATCCGACGGGGCCTTGCCGATGAGGGTGTGATCGCGCTACTCGAATACCGTGAGGAAGATCCCAACGTTCCGATCAAACCCTTGCACAAGATGTCCAAACGGCAGATCGTGAGGGAATTCACGGCCAATGGATTGAAGCTGGTTCGCGAGTACAACGATTTGCCTTGGCAACACCTGATGTTCTTTGCCCGCGACGATAGCCCACTCGCTGAGATCGAGCCGCTTCCCTTCCGACGCTAAGGTCCGCCGGAATGCATTTGGCTTTTGATCGCTCGGCTGATCAAGCGGCGCTAGAAAATGAGACCGGCGGATTCGAGGCGGTGTTGGGTCTCCAGCATCAGCGTGTCCTCTGCCGCTTCGTCATCGGCGACGTAAGTGACGCTGAACCTCAAGAATGCGCCCGCGTCATCCCAGGGCACCGTAACAATCCCGTGTTCCTCGATCAAGAACCGCGTCGCCTGCTCGGCATTGTCGAAGGTCAGTCCCCCCGCCTGCCCGCGGGGCGCAGGCGTGTAGAGGAAATAGCTTCCGCCGGGCATCTCGCACTTGAAGCCGCATTGACGCAGCGTCGTCACGAGTTTCTCGAGCCGGCGACGGTATTTTGCGTTGATTGCTCGTGGGATCTCATCGAGATCCAGCGCGGCGGCCGCCGCCTTTTGCGTGGCGATGAATTGGCCGCTATCGCTGTTGTCCTTGACGTCAGCGAAGGCCGAAACGATTCGAGAATGACCGCAAACCCAGCCCATCCGCCAACCAATCATGTCGTACCCTTTGCTCATCGAGTGGACCTCGACGCCGACATCGGTGGCACCGGGGGTCTGCAGAAAACTCCTCGGTGGCCCGTCAAACGTCAGCAACAGGTGCGCGGCGTCCTGGACGACCACGAACTCCTTTTCCTTCGCCAAGGCGACGACACGTTCGTAGAATTCGGCGGGGGCGGTTCGACCGGTCGGTGAGTTGGGGTAATTGAGTACCAACAACTTTGCGCGTCGATAAATGTCATCGGGAACGGCATCCAAATCCGGCAAGAAACCGTTCTGCGGGAGCAGCGGGAGCCGGAACACCTCACCACCGTAGTAGCGGGTGTGCGTTCCCGCGACCGGATACCCGGGTACGGTCATCAACGTGATGTCGCCAGGGTTGATGAAACAGGCCGGCAACATCGCGTAGGCTGGTTTGCTGCCGATGCAGTGGTTGATCTGCGTGACCGGGTCCAGTGAGACGCCAAAATGTCGCTGCATGAACCGGGCTGCGGCCTGCTTGAACTCGATCACACCGTTATCAGCGTACCCGCGGTTCTCGGGGCAATGGATCTCGCGTTGCATGGCTTCGCGGACCGGGGCTGCCGCCATCGAGTCGTTTTCACCGATCCCAAAATCAAGCAATTCGCGGTCGGGATGGTCTGCCTTCGCCTTTCGCTTGGCGCGCTTGATTTTCTCAAACTTGTAGATTTCCGTGTCTTTGCCGTACTCCGCGCCACCGATCCGATCAGCAAACAGCCGCTGGAAATAGGGGTCGGGATTTCCTGTGGAGGCTTGCGACGGTGTCGGCGGCTGAGGGGACGTTGGATCGATGACGCTGGACATGGGTCGTTTCGGCATGGCGTGAATCGGACGGGTTGTTCGGGACGGCGGCAGGGATCGGCGGCACCGTCACTGTCTACGAGAGAGAATGTAGGTTAAACCTTCGTTCGCGAGGTTTGAAGGTGTCGGCGGAGCGCACGACTGTTCGCTAAAATGGGCATACTGACTTTCGCCCGCGGGATCCGTCTTTTTCATCCGTTGCTCATGACCATCGCCGACCACGCTGACACCGATCCCGAAATTGACGCGACGCCGCGTTCTTTTCGAACCGAGTACGAGGAATTGGCGGAATTGGCGGGGTCGCTTGCTCACGAAATCAAGAATCCGCTTTCGGTGATTCACATGAACATCGATCTATTGAGCGAGGACTTGGTCGACATCGAATCACCGATTCGAAGGCGTTCGCTCAACAAGGTTGAAATCATTCGACAACAGTGCGAGCGGATGGAGGCCCTTTTGAGGGACTTTCTACGGTACACCCGACTCAGCCGCATCGACTTGGTCCCGGGCAACCTCAACGACCAGGTCGACCGCGTCCTCCGCGCTTACCAAGCTCAAGCAGACTCGACGGGTATCGACATCGAACGCTATCTCGACCCGGACCTCCCGGCGATCCTGCTTCACAGCGATTCACTTCAAGCGGCTTTGATGAATCTCGTGAAGAATGCGATCGAAGCGATGGAGGACGGGGGGCAATTGTGGGTTCGAACCGCCCCAACGCTTGACGGTGTGGCGCTCGAGTTGATCGATACGGGCTGCGGCGTCGACGATACGACTTTGTTGCACATGTTCGAACCCTTCTACAGCACCAAGGATGGCGGCTCCGGGCTCGGGTTGCCGACGGCGAGGAAGATCATTGAAGCCCACGGTGGACGAATTTCCGTTCAGAGCGAGGTCGGGCGGGGAACGAAATTCGTCCTCGAGTTCCCCGTTCCCAAGCGTTTAGCGGGCTAGGGGCCCTACCGCCCCCGCGGCCGCTGCAAATAGCGAACAATCGCCTCCAGGTCAGCGGGCCTCAGTAGTGCCTCGAACCCTTCGGGCATCAGCGATACGCCGCTGTTCTTCAGCTCCAAGATCCGGCTACGATCGACGAGCACTCTCGTCCCATCGGCGCGTCCAAGCGTCAATGCGTCGCCCGATTCGCTCTCCACTGCACCGACCAAAATCTCATCGTCCACCGTGCGCACGATGTAGCTTTGGTACTTGGGTTCGACCGCCAGGTTAGGATCCAGGATTGCCTGAACCAAGGCGCGGTCGCTGCGGTCGCTGAGGTTGATCAGCGTGGGGCCAATCGGTTCGCTCCTTTCATCGGCCGTATGACAGTTGCCGCAATGCTTGGCGTACAGCGCGGCGCCATCAACCAGGTCGTCTGCAACTTCGGACGATCCGAATTGTGACAAGTAGGTATCGATCAATTCTCGCTTCGCCATCGAGCGGCCCGGCGCACTGATCAGACGCTGTGCGCGAACCATCAGTGACCGCGTGCCGGCGTGCAGCAATTGCTGCCGCGCTGCGGCAGAAAGTTCATTGACGGCGATTGTTCCCGACTCCATCGCTGACAGCAGCCGATCGATCGAGGTCTGTCGAGTCAGCATCAGGTTGACGCAATCGCCGCGCTGTAGCGTGGTCATCGATTTCCAGCGGTCGATCACGCAGTCGGCGAAACCCTCTGGATCGATGTCGGCCAGCGCGGTGATCGCCGTGCGTTGGACCGTGGGGGGCGTCACGGGTACCAGCAGACGCACCAGCAGATCGCGTTCTTGTTCGAGCGGCCCAATCCCCCTGCCGATCCAATGGATTGCTTCGCATCGTCGGCGTTCACTTTGCGTCGGGTCCGCCGCGACCTCGAGTGCCCGGCGATGGATCGGCTCGAGCACCTTCAGCGATTCGGGAGTCACGACCCTGCCACGGGCGAGACTCCGCGCGATGCCGAGCGACAATCCGACGCGAAGATCAGCCGACGCGCCATCCTCGGATAGATGAGCCACTGCCTTTTGCATCCATCCGATCAGGTCCTTGCCATCGGCAGCTGCCGTCTCGATCAGTCCCGAGATCAATTCGCTTCTGTGGTCGGAGACGTCCGGTTGACTTTCAGCGAATCGATCGAGGCACCGGTCCAGTAGGCGGTTGGCGTGCGGCGCTGAGGATGAAAGGATCGCCCTTGTTATCCATCGGTCAAGGTCATCCCGCGCGGCAAGGTCTGCCAAGATGTCGGCAGCGGCCGGCGAGTCGCACTGGCCCATCAGGATCGCGAGAGAAAGGAGCACTCGGGCGTCGGCGTGCGTGGACAGCGATGCCAATCGCTCGAGCATCTCCGGTGCCTGCGGCAAACGCGATTCGGCCAGTCTCATGGCGACGATCAACACGCCTGGTTCGAGATCGTCGAGTGCCGCCAGGATGCGGGAGTCGTCCAAGCGGCCGAGGACATCGAGGACGGCCATCGAATGAGCGCGGCCTTGTGGCGAATCACTTTGCGAGGCCGACGTCCGCAATCGCTGGATGATCTCTTCTCGGTCATCCAGTGCCTCGCCGGCCCGATAGCGTTCGATCAATAGCCGTGCCGCCATGTCGCGAAGCGTGCCGATCGGTGAGCCAAGTCGATCAACCCACTCGTGCGAAGGGAGGCCGGCGATCGACTCGGGCATCGCCTTCGGCGGCACAAGCGCGGCTGGCACGATTCGATAAATACGGCCCCGATCACAGCCCGCCCTCAAGTCAAGCTGCGTTTGCCACGACCGCGGTATCCACTCGGGATGCTCGATCGTCTCGCGGTACATATCGACCACCCACAAAGCACCTTCGGGACCGATCTCACACCGCACCGGACGAAACCATGGATCGGTTGAAACCAGAAACTCCGTTGCCTTTTCATGCTGACTGCGTGTCGCGCGGTAGCTCGCGCCATCGGACACGAGCGTCGCGCGATGGATCAGGTTGTGAACCGGCTCGCAGACAAAAGCGGTCTCGAGACCACCGGAATCAAAAAACGGCGACCGAGCGATGATGCTGCTGCATGCCGATGTGAAGCGGCTGGCGGCGTAGATGTCATTGAACCGAGCGTCCGATGAAGTAGCGGGAAACACGGGTGGCGCGACCGGTGGATCGAACAGCTGGTGGGATCCGTCACGCTGCAAGATCGCCCGATTGCGCCGGAGGTGGCGGGAGTCGATAGGGAAGTGAAACATCGGATGCGAATTGTCATTGCCGAACCAATGCCCCCAATCGTCGCAGCTGCGAATGTATTGGGTGCGGCCACTGGTGACGGCGATCCGGCCATCATCGGGCCAAATTTGAATATCGTGTCCCGACGCATCGATCACGTCGCCGTTTCGCAGGCTGGTGATCTTTCCAAGCTTGTCGCCGCTGGCGCAGTGCAGCGAGTGGTCCATTCCGTAGGTGAACCCACTGACTCGGTGCTGAGGGTTGGCCAATGGGAAACCCGTGTAGAGCGTCTCCACGCTGTCCGCTCGTCCGTCGCCATCGGTATCCTTGGCCATCAGAATGTCCGGTGCGGCGGACACGATCACTCCGTCGCGCCAGGGAAATACGCCCGTCGGAAAAGAGATCCCATCGAGAAAGACGGTCGCGCGGTCGTAACGCCCATCGCCCGTGCTGTCTTCAAGGAACTTCACGCGACCGCGACCGTTGTTCGCTTCACCATCTTCACCTGGGTAGTCACCCATCTCGACCACCCAGAGTTTGCCATCGGCGCCGAACGCGAGGTTGATGGGGTCCTGAACCAGTGGTTCGGAGGCGATCAGTTCGATGCGATAGTCGTTACTGCTTAGGTACATTGTCTGAATCGCTTCGTTCGCCGAAACGGGCGATTGGATGGCTTCGCCTTTCAACAATCGAAGCAATTGGTTGATCAATTGGTCCTCGGTTCCGGCCGCCCACGGGCCCGGCAAGCCGTAAAACACACCTGATCGATCAAATTCGTATCCACCCT
Organism: Pirellulaceae bacterium; assembly: GCA_041748895.1. GTDB lineage: Bacteria > Planctomycetota > Planctomycetia > Pirellulales > Pirellulaceae > UBA6163. Next base: position 12,840 of record JBGTCJ010000176.1, on the reverse strand, counting down.
CGTGACGCATCCGCTCGCTAGCGATGTAACCCAACACGTCACCGCAGTAAGCGGTCACCCAGAGATTATCGTCGTTGACTTCACGCTTGAGCCTCAAGGCATAATCGACAACGACTTCGCCGCCTAGGAAAAGCATCGTCAATTCATCCCCGAATCGCCATGCCTGAATCGGTACGGGGTAGGTTGCCGGAAGTCGACCTTCTTCGCGATAAATCGCGTCGAGCTGCCTGGCGTGCCGGCTCACCTGCGGTGCCGCGTTGTCGATGCGTTGTCGCACTTCTTCGATGGTCGGCAATTCAAATGTCAATGCCGCGTGGTCCACGGTGGACTCGACCCGCTTGGTCACGGCACGCATCGGCTGGGCGAGCACAAGATCGATCGCATCGGACATCACTCGGCCATGAGCGACAGCGTCCTCCAACGTTCCGTGAGGTGATGGATTGGCGTCCGCGCCGCACCCGATGGTGGAGATCGCGATGACGCCCGGGTGGCGCGATTCGAGCGTCGCGGAGGCGAATCCGGGCCAGTCCCCATTAATCCGGTAGTGGTTGCCGCCAAGCGTCGTCCCGTGGCAAGCGTAGTTGTAGACGATTCCGCGTAGGTCTCCGGCCACGGTCGAAACGCAGAGCACCGGTAGGCTATGGTCGACGGGACCATCGGCCTGCACGCCAAAACCCTTCCAGCGACCGTTCTCCAGAACTCGCCGATTGGCTGCAAACGTCGCCTGCCCCACGGCGTAGTTCACACGGCCCGGTTGCAGATCCGCGATCGCCTTGCCGGCTGCCGTCACCACCGCTTCAACAAGCGAGTCCTTGTAACGTAACCCCGCCTCACGCTCGTCATCGGTCAGGGGGGTGACAAAGATGTTTGACAATTCGCTCACGAGGTCGGGCGCACAGTGCGTGTGCGTGCTGGCGAGCACGAGACCGTGGCGGGGAACACCATGCTTCGCTGCGATCCGCTCGGAGATCTCGCGGCCGAGTGATCCCGACAACCCGATCGTTTCAATGGAAACCAACAGGTGAACCGACGTGTTGGGCGTGGCATCGATCGCATTCGCTTCCGTCGGGGATGACGGACGGTCATCGCGATGCAGCAGGGCCAAGCAGCGAACCGCCAGCGGCAAATCGACGCCCTCACTTGGGCGATTGCGACTCCCATACCCGGCCATTCTCACCGGTTCTTTAGGAGTGATGTCGACTTTCGCCAAACCCACGTGCCAGATCGCGTCGTCGGTCTCGTTTGCCGCCGCAGAAGTATCGGTCGCTTCTACGGAACACGACCCAGTGCCGATCGCAACAAGAAACAGCAGTGGTAGAAGGATCCGCGTGGCTCGAAGTGGCATCGACGCATCCCGATCAGTTTGGAGGGGCGATATGAAGTGCCGGAGGGTTAGGCGTGGCGGAGTACTCGATCGGCACCAGTATTTCGTGAGTCTAATCCTCCGTGGTGACCCAAAGTAGTCGCGAGCCGCGCCTCGCCGCTCAGGGGCATCGGACGCACTTGCGTTCATCCTCGCTCAACGGGTCCAGTGCGGCGAGCTGACGTTCGATCAAGTCCGGAGTTGCGTCTGACGCGTCATCTCCGCGAACGATTCTCGCAGCGATTCTTTTTCTCAATACTTCGAGCGGTGCCTCAAACGGAAGGATTTCGAATGGGATGTCCAGCTCGCTGGCCAACTCGCGAAATCGCTGGCGGTCGGTTTGCCTCAGGAAGGTTGCATCGACGACGACCGGCCAACCCGCCCCAACGATCACGGTCGCGAGTTCGAGGAGTCGATCGTAGGTCCGCGCCGTCCATGCCGCGCCGTAAAGTGGCTCTCGGGCATGGAGATCCGCGCCCGAAGCGATCCGCTTCCTCTCGACGTCACTGCGAATGCGAATCGCGCCCTCGGCTTCGACGCAGTGGGTGCTGCCAAACGTTTTGCCGCTTCCCGAAACGCCGTGAGTGATGATCAACCGGCGCGCGCGGGGCATCATGAAATGCTCTGCCAGCGCGATATAGGACATTAGTTTTGGCGGGTGTGGCTCGGCGCGAGAGCTGCCCCGCTGCGACCATCTCAAGGCTTCCACTTTGGCGCGAACGAGACTTCGGTAGGCGAGAAAGAATCTCATCGTCGGTAGCGCGGTGTGATCATCCGAGGCTTCGATGTAGGCGTTGAGGAAACGATATCCGAGGTCCGGTCTTTTGTTCGCAATCAGATCCATCACCAGGAACGCCACTTCACTGGCCACGTCGTTCCAACGAAGCGATGCGTTGAACTCGATCGCGTCGAACGGGATCCAATGATCTTCGAGCCAAACGACGTTACGCAAATGGAGGTCACCGTGACACTCTCGGACACGGCCATCGCGGCGTCGATCGACCAACCGAGGGGCGATCGTCGCCAATTCTGATTCCGTCCAAGCTCGAAGTTGATGCAGACTCTGACGAATCGCTTCGTCCGCCGCCGACCAAATGAACGTGTCCAAAACGTCGAGGTTTTCACGCGAGTCATGGCCAACGGTGGCGACATGACCCCAGCGGGAGCTCTCACCGGCCACGTCGCAACGCTCGTGAAATGAGTGCAGCGACGCGGCAAACTGTTCAACCGATTCCGCCTGGACATCACCCCGCGCTAAGTGATCGGCCATCAACTGGCCATCGGGGAATCGACGCATCCGAACCGCGAAATCAATGAACTCAAAATTCGCTTCGGGTGCGAACGATTCCTGGGATTCGACTTCGCAAACCCGCCAGGACTCGAGCGCAGGCGGCCCGGACAGGGCATCGCGAGATCGCACCAATGCCACGACGCCCAAGTACAGCGATGCGGCAGTGCGGCGGTTCAGCCTTACCTCTTCCCGACAGGCATCCGCTCGAGACTCGGGCGTCGAGAAGTCGACGAACCCGAGGGACACCGGTTTCTTGAACTTGTAAGCGAAATCGCCGACCAGCAGCACCCAGGAAATGTGGGTTTCGAGGAGTTGGATCTCACCTGAGGGGTGCGGAAAGATGGCTTCGCAGTCAACAAGAACGAATTCGGGATTGGTAAGCGAGCGAACAAAAGTCTCGGTATCCATTGCATTCAACCCGGCGACTTACCTTTCGCACGTTCGCTTAACGAATAATGGTGATCGTGGCGTCATCGATTTCCGCCCGACCACCGCCCTGCCACTGGGTTTCTTGGATGTCTACGGCGAGCGTTTCCGCAGCGATCAGCTCGCGATTGGCCGCAACGGCCTCGCGGACTCCGTCCGTCTTCGGATCGATCCCGACGCGAATACGGTCGGTGTAATCACACTGCATCTCTTTGCGAAGGCTTTGGATCGCCCGGATCAAGTCTTTGGCGATCCCCTCCCCGATCAGCGCTTCGGTCAATTCGGTCGCAAGCACGACGACGCATCCAGGCCCCTGCGCCGCGGCCCATCCCTCGCGGGCCTCGAGTCGTACGGAGACATCCTCTTGATCGAGCTCGATCGATTCGTCGCCCAATTCGATCGTGATTTTCCCATCACGCTCGAGCAACGTTAGCAATTGACCCCCGTCACATTTGGCGAGTTCAGCCTTGACGGCCGGCATCCGCTTGCCGACTCGAGGCCCAAGCCGCTTAAAATTGGGAACGATTTCGTACTGAACGTAGTCGCGGCCATCGGTCGTGTAATCGACTTGTTTGACATTCAACTCGTCGCGAACCAACGCGTCGTGGCTCCTGAGCCACTCGATGTCGGAGTCAGCCGAGAGCACGACCTCCACCTTCGAAAGCGGTTGACGGACTTTGAGATTGGCCTCGGCGCGTGCGGCGCGTCCAAGCGAAGCGATCTCTCGAAGCAGCCGCATTGAGTCGCCCAGGCGATGGTCAATCTTCGCAGGATCGGCAGACGGGTAATCGCAGAGGTGCACGCTGGTGAGAGCGTGACACGCAAACGGTTCGCTGAGTTGACGCCACAGCGATTCGGCGAGGAACGGGGTGAAGGGGGCAATCAATTTGGACGTCTCCAGCAAAACTTCGTAGAGCGTCCAGAACGCATCGAGTTTGTCGGGATCCTGTTTGTCGCCCGCCCAAAAACGATCCCGGCTGCGCCGAACGTACCAATTGCTGAGCGCGTCAACGAAAGCCGTCAACGATGAAGCCGCGTTGTAGTTGTCCAGCGCGTCCATCCGCTGGGTCACCGCTTGAATCGTTTGGTGCAGCTCACTGAGGATCCATCGATCGATTTCACATCGCCTGTCGACCGGTCGGTAGCCCGCCGCGCGGACCAACGAGTCGGGCGACAGTTGCGGGTCGGCCGCGGCGTCTCGAGTCGGATCGAATCCGTCGATCTCGGCGTAGATCGTGAAGAAGCTGAAGACATTCCAGAGTCGTAGCAGGAATTCGGGAATTGAATCGCGAATCGACTGCTCACGGTACCGGATCGCGGTCCAGGGCGGTTGCCCGCTGAAGAAGAACCACCTCAACGCATCGGCGCCGTACTTGTCAAAGATTTCGGTCGGCTCGCGATAGTTTCGCTTGCTTTTGGACATCTTCTGGCCGTCCTCGCCGAGCATCAGTCCGAGCACGATGCAGTTGCGAAACGGGTGTGGACCATCGATTTCCCTCTGTAGCGGCGAGGGCGCCTCCTTCCTCGCCTGATCGGAGAACAGCATCGTGCTGATCGCGAGCTGGCTATAGAACCAACCGCGAGTTTGATCGAGCGCCTCGCTGATGAAATCTGCCGGAAATTGGTCGCGGAACTGATGATCGTTCTGGTGCGGCCACCCGAACTGCGCGAAAGGCATCGCGCCGCTGTCGTACCAGCAATCGATCACTTCCGGCACGCGACGCATCTTCGCCCCTGGCGCAAAGGGCGAATCGTAAGTGACTTCATCGATGTAGGGTTTGTGAACTCGCAGGTGATCGACTAGGTCGGGGTTTGCCCGCTTGGCCTTTTCCCACACCTCGGTTCCCGACACGCCTGGTTTGGCGAGTAATTCGTCGTAGCTGGCGATCGCTTCGGCCTTGCCGCTCTGCTGGCAGACCCAAATCGGCAAGGGTGTTCCCCAAAACCGTTCTCGCGACAAGGCCCAATCGACGTTGGATCGCAAAAAATTGCCGAACCTTCCGTCGCGGATGTGCTCGGGTTGCCAACCGATCGTGGCGTTGTTTTCGAGCATCGCATCGCGATAGCGCGTCGTGCGAATGAACCAGCTCTTGCGAGGATACTGAATCAGCGGATCTTGGTCGGCGCGCCAACAAAATGGGTAAGGGTGAAGGTACTGCTCCTGATGGATCAGCCGCCCGGATTCCTTCAGTTTGCGAATCAGCGGCTTGTCGGCATCCTTGACCCAAACGCCGGCAAACTCGTGAACGTCTTCGGTGAACTTGCCGTCGGGCCCGACGGCGCAAAACAGGTGAGGCGCGTCCCCGCTCACGAATCGGGATTGCTCGGCGACGAGAACGTCGTGGTCGGCTTCGCCAAAGGCGGGCGCCAGGTGCACCAAGCCCGTACCGCTATCGGTCGTCACAAAATCGGCCGCGAGCACGCGAAAGTACTTGTGGATCCGACCGCCGTCACTTTTTAATTTGCCGCGTTCATCGGCGTGACGGGCGTAAGTCTCCATGGGCGGGACATATCGCAACCCGATGAGTTCAGCCCCACTGAGCGTTTGAATCGGCTTGAGCGCACGCTTGACCTTTTGGGCAAAAACGTCCGCCAGCGCCTCGGCAACGACCAACTCCTCACCGGTCGTCTCATCCTGAAGCACGCAGTACGTGAGCTGCTCGTTGACGGCCACGAACTGGTTGCTCGGCAAAGTCCAAGGGGTAGTCGTCCAAACGATCAAGTTCCGATTGACGTGGTCGACCAATGCGAAGCGAACGTAAACGCTTGGGTCAGCGACCTCACGGTAACCCTCTCCCACCTCGCCTGCGGAAAGGGCCGTGCCGCCCTGAGCCCACCACCAAACGATTTTGTGCCCCTGATAAAGCAGTCCGCGATCGAACAGGTTTTTGAGGCTCCACCAAACGCTCTCGACGTAACTTTGGTGATAGGTGACGTAGGCCGCGTCGAGATCGACCCAGAACCCCAATCGACGTGTCAGCGTCCGCCAAGCCTGCATGTATCGCCATACGCTTCGCTCACACTTTTGAATGAATGCTTCAATTCCGTACGCCTCAATTTCCTCCTTGCTGTGGATGCCGAGTTCTTTGCCGACTTCGACCTCGACGGGCAGACCATGGGTATCCCATCCTGCCTTGCGTTCGCAGCGAAAGCCGCGCATCGTTTTGTAGCGGGGGAAGATGTCCTTGATCGAGCGGGTGAGGCAGTGTCCCGGGTGTGGCATGCCGTTGGCCGTCGGTGGGCCTTCGTAAAAGACGAATGAAGGGGCACCGTTGCGGCGTCGCAGCGATTGGCGGTAGATGTCGGCCTGCTCCCAAAAACCCAGAATTTCCTCTTCCATTTTCGGGAAGTTGGGGTGGTTGCTCGCGGCACGGAAAACGGAGACAGATGTCGACATGACGATCAGAAACACGGGGAAACGGGATATCGTGCACCGTCCCACAGTAGAGCCCAAAGCGATCGACGCGCAAACGTGGGGGGCCGTTGGCTTCACCGCACGAGCCCTACCTTTTCACCGCACGATCCCTACCTGATGGGAGATGGACTTGAAAGTATCGATCATCGGAGTCGGGCATGTGGGCGCAACCATCGGCTACGCGCTGGTGCTCCGCGGTGCATGCGACGAAATCGTGCTCGTCAATCGATCCGCGGAGCGGGCGATGGGTGAGGCCGCGGATTTGCGTCACGCGACCGCATTTGCCGCGCGAGCGATGTCGATTCATGCCGGAGGCATTGAAGCCACGGAAGGTTCGGATCTCGTGATCGTCTCGGCCAGCGTGAGGACGAACGGGCCAGGATCGGGACGTGACGACTTGCTGCTGGGCAACGCCGAAATCATGAGGATGTGGATCACGAAGTTGGTCGAGCTGAACCCGCAGGCGATCTTTTTGATCGTAACCAACCCTGTCGATACGATGACCTACTTGGCCTGGCGGACAAGCGGATTGCCGGCGTCGCGGGTAATCGGTTCGGGTACGCTGATCGACAGCGCTCGCTTTCGTTCAGGATTGTCGCGGTACCTACAGATTCACCCCGAGGATATCCGAGCCTACGTGCTGGGCGAGCATGGCGATAGTCAGTTTCCCGCATTGAGCGTTGCCGCGACGGGTGGTCAGCGATTGGACGAAGACCCCAATTTCGCCGAGCTATTCGATGAGACCGTCTCGAGTGCCCACGAAATTTTTCGAATCAAGGGGTACACGAACTACGCCATCGCGTCGGCAACTCACATGATCGCCGAAGCGATCTTGACCGACAGCCATCGAACCTTGCCAGTTTCGAGCTTGATCGACGGCTACCTGGGTGTCCGCGACGTCTGCCTGTCGATCCCGTGTGTGATCGGACGTGCGGGAATCGTGCGTCAACTCTACCCCGAGCTATCAATCGAAGAAGCCAGTCGGTTTCGCGAGTCAGCCGAAAAGGTCCGCCGCAACATCGCGCGCGCCGATTCAGCCCTCGCCGAAAGCGACTCTGGACTGCGCGGGTAAAGTGACATTTTCGCTCCTTCAAGAATCGATTATCTTCTCCGCACTGTCGGACCTGTTCGAAATCTATACGAGTAAAGGATTGTCCTCGATGAAAACGCGAATCCCCTTGAGCCAAGCCGAAGAACGGTCGCGGTTGCGTCGTGAACGGCTTGATCTGAGTATCGCCGAGATGGGTCTCAGCGTCCGCACGACCAATTGCCTCGAGGAAACTGGGATTTTTACCGTTCGAGATTTGCTCAACGCCACGCCGAAGCGACTCTTATCCATTTCGAACTTCGGCGAGAAGACACTCGAAGAGGTCTATCAGGCACTGGAAGCCCTCGATTTTCATCGTGCGGGTCAACACTCGGTCAGCGCGTAGGGCCCGGGTGGGCGGAAGTAGATCGGGTGATCGAACACTCGTGGCGTCAGTGGGCGGTCGGTGACGCTTGACAGGCCGCATCGCTGGAAGCATTCATGCGTTTCCCTAAACCGTGGACCAAGAAACGCGGCGGACGCATCCTGGGCGGAGCGTTTTCAGGCGCGGTTGGCGAGGCGGTCTTTTTTGCCGCGATCTTCCTCGCGGGTGTATTTGCGCTCGCGCTGACCGTGGTCCAGCGATTGTCGTCGTCGGCAGGCATTGCCGTTCCGCCTGAAATATCCACCGCCGTGGGTGGTGGGCTCGGATTTTGGATTGTCGCCGTGCTCGCCGTTGCGATGTTGGGCGTCGGCGCCGGAGGGCTTGCCTATCGGTTGATGCAGATTGGAGCGAGCGACGAGCGACGGTCCATGATGGCGCGGCACGTTCACCCCATCGAGATCATGCTGCCGAAGTCAGAGGACACCGTTGATCTTCCGGCGGTTCCCCAGGCGGCCGAGGTCACCGACAGCCCCGGGGTCCAGCTCGCGTATCGCCTGCCCAGCCGCGGTTCCATCGCAGGCCAGACGCTCGCGAACGCGGCACTTGCCTTACTCTGGAATGCCGCGTGGTTGGTCCTGCTAGCCGTTGTGATTTCGGGCTTTCTCAGCGGTCGACCCAGATGGGTGCTCACCTTGTTGCTCGTCCCCTTCGCGGCCATCGGTGCCTGGGCGTTTCGCGCTTTCTTTCGATTGCTCAGGCGAACCGCGGGCGTTGGGGCCACCCTGGTTGAAATCAGCGACCATCCGCTTGTCGCTGGCGGCAGCTATCAACTGTGGATCAGGCAAACTGGGAGACTTGCGCTGCGCCGCTTGCGTGTCGAGTTAATCTGTGAGGAAGAAACGACCTATAGCCAAGGCACCGATATTCGGATCGATCGGCATGTGGCATTGTCCGAAATTCTTCTGACCGAGCGTGATGTTCGCATTGACCCGCATCGACCCTGGGAACAACAATTGCGACTTGAGCTTCCGGCCGGTACGATGCATTCGTTTCGAAGTGCCCACAACGCGGTCTGCTGGAAAATCACTGTCAGTGGAGACTCGCGACCTTGGCCATCGTTCTGCCGTCACTTTCCCGTCGTCGTGCATCCTCAAGCCGGGCGACCGATACGCCTCCCACGTTGAGCTTGACGCTGAATCACCCATCGGCGCGCTACGTCGTTGGCGAGCGTTTGGAGGCGACATGGAGAATGGGTCGATTCAGCGCGGCAGAACTGCAGGGGCTTGAGGCCTCTGTGCTTTGGTATACCGAGGGCAAGGGCGACGAGGACCTTCGCGTTCATTTCTTCCAGCGTTGGAACGAGACACAGCTGAGGGCACTCGATCACGACGAGCCGCAGGTGGTAAGTACCCTCCTGCCGCAAAGCCCCGTCAGCTACGAAGGGACCTTGATCAAGATTCGCTGGTGTGTTCGGCTGAGGTTATTCCGCAGCGGCGGGGAGTTCGTCTGTCAACAACCGTTTCGACTGGTCGGATATTCGGCCGATTGAGGCGCGGCGATTCACGTCGACTCGGATCCATCTCATCGCCAAAGTGTTCCCCGCCAAAAATCGTGTGCTGTGGCCATCGCTTCGATCGAGTCCAATCCGTTCGCGACTCGCTTTGTCCGGCCGGGTGAAGTGGCGTACCGAGTCGACTCGGAGTCCACCAGAGCCGATGAATTGGCCGAAACGCTGGTGACGCAGCTGATCGCCTCGGTTCTCCGTAACCGACGAGTGGCGATCGTCGGGCCTCATGGCACCGGGAAGACGACGCTGCTTCGCCGACTCGAAGTCGAGCTCAAGCGACAATGGCCAGCCGCAGTCTCGGTGCGGCTCAGCGCGAATCAGCGCGCGGTCCCTTTTCGTCGAGCGGACTGCATGATCGTCGATGGTTTCGAACAACTTGCGGCTTGGCAGCGTTGGCGACTATCGCGGAGTGTCGGGGTGCGGTCAAGGCACGCGATTGGTCATCTGGTGATCACAAGCCACCGGCCGCATCACGGGTTTGTGACAGCCCATCGCACCCGAGTCGACTCGAAACTGGCGCGAATCCTGACGGAGGAGCGTTTGAGTCAACTGCCGCCCGACGAACGGGATATACTCAGCGACTTCTTCTATAGCCAAATCACATACTGCCGTCCTAAACAATGTCGTTTGAGTGACGATTCGGTGCGTGATGATTCGATCAACCTGCGAGATCTCTGGTTTAGCATGTACGACGAAGTCGAACGCGTCCGCCGCGAGAAAAACAGCGAATGACCGTTCGTCTCAATGTCGTCGTGGTGCAGGCGTCTCATTTGACGAGTCTTCAGGCGGGAGTAACCGCCGAATTGGTGTTTCAATTGCTTGGCGTGGCGGGAATGGACGTGGCGATTGTGTCGTCGCTCGACCCCCAGCTTTCGACGGCAACCGACCGGATGATGGTTCAAGCCTTGGCGAGCGATCTCGCGGTCGTCGATTGGTGCGGCGGCGAGGAGACCCTGAACAAACTCGCAGCATTGGGCGTTCAGGCATTGGCTGCGCCCCATGCTCTCGACGAATCGCGGCCGCTCGTACCCCTCGGTCAACGACGAGCGTACTTGTTTGATCTTCGTCGTGGTGACGGCGCCTCACGAATCGCCCAGACGCTCAAGCAACTGCTCAGCCAGCGGCAGGTCGCCGCCATTCCTCTTTCCTCATTGGCAGGCCCGGTAAACCGAAACAAGGGCGTCGATAGCCGCTCGAGATCGCACGCCGAGCGACCCGAGTCCGAATCACACGCTCGCACGCCTGAGTCCAAGGCCACGACCGCGAGGGTAACGAAACCGGATCGTGAGGACACTTCGGGTGGGGTGCCAACGAAGCGAAATCACGAGGGGTCAAGGCATCCGGACTACCGAATCAGCGATGCGGAGCTTGATGATCTCGTCGATGGGTTCAATCGGATCGATCTCTGAGTACCTTCCGGGTTGTCCGCGAGCCGGCGCAAGCGAGCTACCGCAAACTGTCGCCACGAGCGTGTTTGGCGATCGTTTCCTGATACTTCTTCTTGCCTTTTTCGACACTTTGACGAATCTGCCGCGTGGCCTCCTCACTCTCCTTTCGCAACTCGGCGATCATTTCGAGTGATTCGATCTGGAAACCGCTGATGGCATCGACGAGATTTTGAACGCTTTGGGGATTGATCGTCGAGCCATATCCGGCCTTGATCGCCGCTCGCTCGAGCTCTCGTCCGAGCGTCGCGATGTCTTCGAGCCCTTTGTTGACACCTTCCTTCATTGCTTCGGTAGCCTGCGTGACTTCGTGTAGCCCGTGCTGGCTGGTGTACACGGTTCGCAGGATTGTGAAGACGTGTTCATTGGTCGTGAAAAAGGTCACCGACCGGCGATACACGCGGTCTTTCACGTCATGGGTTTGCTTGAGTTTGGCGACGAGGGTTTCACCCACGTCGTAGCCAATTTGGAGGTTTTCCGAAATGTCCTTAAGCAGCTGGTAGGTCTCGTCCTCCTTTTCAAACGCGCGACGGGCCTCATCTCGCCTCAGCTCAAGATGGCTTTTGGACGCCTGGTCGGTACCACTGAATGAGTCAACGGCCTTCTGGGCCTCGGCGAGGCTGGCCTTGGACGCCTCGAGGATCGGACCCTGCATGTCATACAGTTCGCCGGCAAGCACTTCGGCTTCCTTTAGGGCGAAGCGGAAGTCGATGTACGCATCCATGATCTCCTGCTCCCTCCGCAGTGCATCCTTCGTGTCCTTAGCAACCGCCTTGTAGTTTTCCTCGATTTCGTCAAAGCGATCGCTCGGGGTACCGCGGCGAATCTTCATCCACCAATTGGATACCTTCTCGGCGGTGCTAAACTTGCCATCATCGAGTTGGGCGACCAATCGCTTGCTATCCTCGCGAACTGAATCGAAGGCTTGGCTGATTTCGAGGTATCGATTGCCGACGGATATGTTCTCGACATTGTCTCGAACCAGTTGGTTGAACGAGCTCATGTGCTTGAGCACTTCGGCAATCGCCAGGGTCTTGGATTCGTCGAGGTGTTTGACCTCTTCGAGCAGATTGATCATCTCGTTGCTCGGCGCGTTCTTAGCCGAGAACCCAAGTTTTTCGAGCGTCGAGAGAGCGCGATCGAGATACTTTCGCATCATGCCATCACGTGCCGAGGCATCGTATGATTCACTCGCGGGCGCTTGAACTTCGGACTGAGGCGTCGAAGCCTGTGCTTGTTGGTTCATCGCAGGAAAACTCTCCACACCGTCGGGGCGTTATGATAGTTGCGAGCGATGCGGCGACCGTCAGGAAGGCCGACGCACGCGAGTCGTGCCGCATTGTAGCAAAGTGGCTTGCGGGGGAAGCGGTCTCGCGCGTGAGCAATCGCTGGAACACGGTGCGGTGGTTCTGTCGATCAGAGACGGGACTTTTTTGCAAAGTACATGAAGGATGGGATCAACCATGAGTGAAGGTCGTTCGCCTTCGGCCACTCAATCCGCCCCGTCGCCTGGAGTTCCTCGTTCGAGCCCCGCCAGTCGCTCGGTGCGTTTACCCGGCGAGGACCTCTCGCTCAATGAAATGCTTCGGGTGATGGACGTCGCCCGGGAGATGCGGCGCAATCGCGAAACCGCGGAGGAAATGTTCCGCCGTGACGACGTTCGAGCGGAGCTCCGCAGCAAACTGATGCGTTCCGCTCAATTGGCCGGTGACGGGGTGACGGAAGCGGAGGTTGATGCTGCAATCGACCAATATCTCGAGACGATTCACGCCTACCGCGATCCCGAGCCGAGTTTTCAGCGATGGCTCGCCCACGCCTGGGTATGGCGACAACGCATCGCGGGAATCACCGCTGCCCTAGCCATTTCGCTCGGAGGGTTTTGGTACCTATTCCTGTCGCCGGTGGCGCCTCTCTCGCCGAC
>JBGTCJ010000175.1:0-8566 GCA_041748895.1 Pirellulaceae bacterium | reverse complement strand
CCCGCTGGCGAAACCATCGAGGCCGCCATGCCAGCGGCGGGGGCCACCGCGGGAACTCCGGCGAGCACCCTGAGCGCATTGGCCTGCAACCGAAGCGCCTCCACAAACTTGGGCCGATCATCGAGTGTGTTGACATTGATCGCGGCCACGACGTCCGCGACAGCCGTAATCCATGTCTCGAACGCTTGTTTTTCTCCATCCGCTGCGGTGGCCAACAGACCGCCGGGCGTCCTCGGTAAACCAGGCGCTTCCTGTCCCGTCACGCCCAATTGCAATTGCTGCAGGACATGGTTGATGCGTCGACGCGACGTGATGACCTCGAGCGGCTGAGGTTTGACCGGCGGTGCCATCCTCGGACCGTACCCATCGTCGCCGTAATCCTCCATCCCATAGTCTTCCATCCCATAGTCTTCCATGCCATAGCTCCCCATATCCGGGTCGCCGTAGTCCTGCTCCCCGCTGTAGTCGCCGTCCATGCTGTAAGCGGATCGCAACGCCTGCGCAGCCAGCGCGGTCTCATCGACCGGCATTGCCGGTTGATCGCGCACTGGGATAGGTGGATCCAGTGCGGCGATGCGAGCGATCTCGGCTTCAAAGGTCTCGGCGGCTCGAAGTGCCCACTTCTTCAGAACCTGAGGAGCTTGGGCGATCTTTTGCTGGCCGGGTCGAAGCGAAGCGAACTTGGCCGCAGCATGGCCAGCAATCAGATTGGGTTTGGTTTTGTCCGTGCTCAATGCCACCAACGTGTTGGCGGTTTCCCCCGACACATTCGGATTGGCGAGCACACTGAGAATATCGACCGCGTACCGCTGCAAGTAAGCATGTGCGGCCGCCGAGCGTCCATCGGGTGGTGCCGACTTCGCGAGCGCCAACATGAGCGTCGCAATGCCTCGCTTGTAAGCATCGGACGTTACGGCCCCCACCTGAACATGCCGCGCGATCCCCTGAATCGCTGCGGCGCGAACGGCATCGGGATTTTTTTCATCCCGGTACAGAAGGACCAGGGGTCCGAGTGCACCCGCCGAGGGAACCGGTGGCTTTCCGGTTCGAGTGTCCATCGGGGCGTCGTCTAAGTAGGCGAGCAACAAGGTAGCGTTGATCCGCGCCGCAGGATGATAATTTCCCGCCGCAACGGTCTTGGCACCGTCTAGAATCCAGCTCCGCAAGATCCCCGAAGCTGGGCTCCCCGATCGCTGCGACCGGTCGTGGTCATCGAGCATTGTTTTCGCAACCGTGCCCGCCTCACCCGCGTACGCCTGGTCTTTCAATTTGCCAAACAGGTAGCCTCGGTAGTAGGCTTCGAACTTGCGAAATTCGGGCCACTGCGGCGAGAGATCGTTCTTGGTCAACCCCTCGCTACGGGCACGCTCGAGCGTCTTGACGTTGTTCTTGTCGGCGAAGATTGCAGCCAGCGGTTCCGATTGGTACTGCGCATCCTGAGCGCTAGCCGAGGTGACCAAAAATACCAGCGTGGCGAGCACGCAGAACAGGAACATCGCCCCCACACCTAGCCGATTTCGCGACGATGCCCCGTCGCTCGCGACCGGGCAAACCCCAGGCTGTGCCGCGCAGCGGTTTGGTTGCGGCGACATCACGGCGGATCGGCCACTGGCATAGGAATGCCCGATCATCTGGGGGAGGTGCTGGGGATGAGCGGTTACCGTTGACCAATCGCCGAAGCGTCCGTAAGCGGCGGTACGAGTTGACACGTTGCATCCAGTGGTTGCGAGAGAGACGAGATGTTCGGCTACCCGATACTTGCTTGCATTATCTCCGCAGCGGGTCGTTTGAGTCAAACAAAATCTGCCGCATTTTCTCGGTCTAGCATCACGGTAGTCGTTTCCGGTATAGCTCGCGGAGCGGCAGCCAAGTGCTGCTCCGGAAACCAGGAAACAGCGGCCCTGACCCCCCTTTGGCGGGTGGTTTCGTGAGGGCTTACGGTCAGGTATCGGCCAGCGACTGGCTACTCCACGTTGCGCTGATCAGATCAAGGACATCAGTCAGAGATGAAGGATTTTTTGCGAGTTCTGCGGATCGCCAGCACCCAGCGGGTGGCGCTACTGGGCTGCCTGGTGACGTCGGCGATCGTGGCGCTGCTCTGGGGACTCAACATCGGTGCGCTTTACCCGGTTGTCGAGGTGGTTTTCCGCGGTGACAGCCTGCCGGTTTACGTTGAGCAGCGGATCGCCCTGACTCAGCAACGGATTGCCGACGAGCAACTTTTGATCGATGGATGGATTGCCGAGCTAAGAACCGCCGATGAGCCGCGAAAATCGAAGTTGCAGTCGCGGATTCGTTATTCAGAAATGCAACGCGAGGCGATGCAGAAGAGCATCGCCTGGCTCACTTGGGCGCATCCGACCATCGATCGATACGCCCCGACGAGTCCTTACCGCACGCTGCTGGTAATCATCGGGCTTTTGGCGATCGGGACGGTCATCAAGTTGGTCGCGCTGTCGGCGAATTTGATGATCGTTCAGGCGATCACCGAGAGGACCACGATGGCCGTGCGAGCGATGTTTTTCCGCCGCGCCTTGCAGCTGGATCTGGACGAGTTTGGGGACCACGGGTCGTCGCAATTGACCAGCCGTTTGACCAATGACGTAGGTCACATCAGCGGCGGTATTCACACGCTTTTGGGTCGAATGGTTCGCGAACCTCTAAAGATGATTGTCTGCATCGGCGGTGCTGCCGCGATCTGCCCTCGCCTGTTGATGTTGGTGATGGTGGTCACGCCGTTGGTGGCGTTGGTCACACACCACTTGTCGCGGGCCATCCGTCGCTCGAGTCGCCGCGTGATGGACGAGATGAGTCAGATGTATGGCATGCTCAACGAAGCGTTCACCGGCATCCGATTGGTGAAATCGTCGAATACCGAATCGAGCGAAAGGGCTAAGTTCCACCGCGGGTTGCAGACCTATTACCAGCGCTCGATGAAAATGGCGTTCTACACCACGCTTGGACGGAGCGCGTCGGAGCTATTGGGTACGTCGGTTGTCTGCTTGGCAGTGATCGCAGGCGGATACTTGGTCGTCAATCAAAAGACGCACCTGTTCGGGATCCGAATGAGTGTCATGCCACTGAGCGTTGGTGAGATCCTGCTTTTTTTCGGCTTCCTGATCGGCGCCTCCGACCCGGCACGGAAACTATCTGAGGTTTGGAGCAATCTGCAGCGAGGTATCGCCGCGTCCCAACGGATCTTCGAAGTCATCGATCGTCCCGTGCGGGTCACCAATCCGATCCTCGCGCGATCGCCAGCTCGGCCGCATCGGACCATTTCTCTGCGGGACGTTCACTTCCGCTACCCCGCCGGTCCCATGGTCCTCGGTGGCGTCGACCTGACGATTCGTCACGGCGAAACGGTCGCGGTCGTCGGACCCAACGGTTCAGGAAAAAGCACGTTGGTGAGCCTGTTCTGTCGTTTCGATGACCCCCAACAAGGAGAAGTCCTGTTCGACGACGTGGCTCTAACCGAAATGCGAGTTCGCGACGTCCGCAGGCGAATCGGATTGGTCACCCAGCGGACCACTCTTTTCGACGATTCGATCGAGGCGAATATTCGCTACGGCTGTCGCTCGACAAGCATGGAAGCGGTGGTCGACGCCGCCAAATTAGCGTTCGCCGACGAATTCATTCGCGAAAAAACCCCCCACGGATACGGAACCATCCTCGGCAACCATGGGCTGCGCCTCTCCGGCGGTCAGATGCAGCGGATCGCTTTGGCACGCGCCTTCCTTCGTGATCCCGATATCTTGATTCTCGACGAAGCGACCAGCCAGATCGACCTCGAAAGCGAACACCTAATCAATCAGGCGCTTGCGAAGTTCCTCGTGGATCGGACCGGGATCCTGATCACGCATCGATCCTCATCGCTCGTGTTGGCGGACCGAATCATCGTGATGGAAGCGGGACAAGTTGCCGATTGCGGCACTCACGACGAATTGCTGCGGAGAAGCCGGTTCTATCAAAGCATCTGTGGGACGGACCAGCGAAAGATCGCATGAACGGCTTGGAGGCGACCGCTGGCCTGCTCAATCGCCGTCACGGCTCGGGGGGCGAAGCATCGCGACGATCGATCGGACCTTGCCTATCTCGCGGTTGGCCACAGCTCCAACAAAGTTCGAACGCGGGCTCATTGTGCTCCCCGCATCGCGAGCAGTTCCAATCGCCCGCACTGGCGACCATTTCGCGATCGGATGCGAGCAAGGTTTTGGCTCGATCCAGCTCCTCTTCGGGGACTTCAACGCGGAGGTATCCCATCGTGCCCACAATCGGACTGAGCGTGGTTGCAACCTCACCGCCTTGAATGACTGCTGGGATCCCGTCGGTGATCAATCGGATACGAATCGACTCCGCTTCGATCACATCGTTGCACTGAACAAGCTTTACAAATCGACTCATTGGCGAACACCTTTTGCGTCAGTATACCGTTGCATGGCCTGCAGGAGCTCGATCAGGTTGCGCGGGTTTTGCCCAAGATCACCGCGGCCGATTCGTGACTGGCTCTTGGCACGCACGCGGGTGGCTCGGCCTTCATCCAACGGATCGATCCACACGGTGATGTCATCGGTGAAGCGCCAGAGGGCTGTGCTTCGGGTCAGCATGACTTGCGCCACACCGTCCTCACCGCTTTTCTCGCTTTGCCACGTCCATCGAGGGAGTTCGCCAACGACCGATCGCAACCGCCTGAGGGTTTCCGCCGTGGGGATGTTCAGACGAAGGGGTTGAAGAAGCTCTGACGCCTCGCTGGTGATGGCGACATTGGTGGTCAAGTCGCGACCCCAATCGTCAACTTGACGGAAGACAAGCCACGAAATCGCGGCAACAATTGCCAGTACCCAAAACATCGATTTCGCCTTGAGCTTCCGAAATGTCTTCAAACAACCCGTCCCTTTTCGACCGCGCCGAAACCGACGCGCTACTTCGCGCCCAACCGCTGGCGGTACGCATGCGTCCGCGTCGGTTGAACGAATTCATTGGCCAGTCGCACCTACTCGGGCCCGACAAACTGCTGTCGCGAATGATCGTGGCGGGTCGACTGGGTTCGATCATCCTTTCCGGACCGCCGGGAACGGGCAAGACGACACTAGCACAATTGCTTGCCACCGAGACCGGCGGCCAAATGCGAATCCTCAGCGCCGTGACCAGTGGCGTCAAGGAGGTTCGAGAAGTGATCGCCTGGGCACAGGATCAGGTCATCACCGGATCGACCCCGCCGATCCTTTTCATCGACGAGATTCATCGCTTCAACCGCTCGCAGCAGGATGCACTTTTGCCCGACGTTGAGGCGGGGATCGTGTCGCTCGTTGGTGCCACGACGAGCAACCCCTACTTCGCGGTCAATGCCGCTCTGATTTCTCGCAGCCAAGTGTTTTCGCTCGATCCGCTCACGGTTGATGAGGTGACCACCCTGCTTCGCCGCGCGATCGGTGATCGAGATCGGGGCCTAGGTCGCTACGCGATTGATATCGATGACGACGCGCTAACGTTCTTTGCCACCGCGTGTGAGGGCGACGCACGCCGCGCCCTCTCGGCGCTCGAAGTCGCGGTGCTCAGTGGCATCGACGCGGGCGGCAGTGTCCGCATCGATTTGGCCGCGGCAAGAGCGTCTTACGGCGGCCAACAGATCGGTTACGACGCGACGGGGGACGATCACTACGACCTGGCCAGCGCCCTGATCAAAAGCATCCGCGGCAGTGACGCCGATGCCTCGATCTACTGGCTGGCTCGAATGCTCGAGGGTGGCGAGGACATCCGATTCCTTTGCCGCCGCCTGGTGATCCTCGCGAGCGAGGATGTGGGCAACGCCGATCCCCACGCGCTCACGATCGCGGTGGCCGCGATGCAGGCCTGCGAATTCGTCGGCCTACCCGAGTGTCAATTGACACTGAGTCAAGCGGTCGCTTACCTCGCGCTAGCACCTAAAAGTAACGCCGCCACGACGGCTATCGGCGCCGCTCGAAAGGACGTTCGCGAAAACCGACTCCTTCCCGTGCCGATTGCGCTCCGCGATGCCCATTATGCCGGCGCCCAGGCGCGCGGTCACGGTGCGGACTATCGCTACAGTCACGACGAATCCGACGGGGTGGCGACACAGGACTACCTCGGCGTCGAACGAGAATACTACCGGCCCGTCAGTCGCGGTTTCGAAGCCGAGCTTTCCAAAAGGATTGCTGGTTTACGATTGCGATTGCGAGGTCTTCACGACAAATCATCGTAATCACATCAGGACGCTGCCTCGCGGCAACCCGGGGACATGGACGATTCGATCTCGTGATTCGGTTGTTCCGATTGTTCGTGCCGCGAAGAAATCGCCAAGATCGGGCCCAATTAAAGCCGATCCTATCCCATGCGCATCGGGATCGGGTGCGCAATCTCTCCATGCGGTGTCCAGTGGATCACCGAGGTCTGATCTGGCCAGGGAACGGGCCAAGCGAGTGTCATCCCGTTTCCCCGTACGTTCAATCGACGTGCGGAAAGGTCATCGTCATGCATCCCGATACGCTTCAGGCCGCACTTGGAATCGCGTTCACCGTGATCTGGTTGATCATCGGGCAGATTCTGGTCGGTAGCCGTTGATCGGCGTCCCATCAAGCGTCCGCCAAGTCAACGACTCACCGCTGGACTCGAGCCGATCCGCCCTGGGCGAGCGATTCGACCTCCGGCAATTTGGCCATCGACACGTCTCCGGGGAATGTCGTTAGCAAAGCCCCATGAGCCCACCCCAACCGGATCGCCTCCTCGTGGGACCGCCCCTTGATCAATCCGTAAATCAGGCCCGCTGCAAATCCGTCACCACCTCCGATGCGGTCGACCACGTCCAATTCGCACGTTGGGCTGACATAACGTTGGCCATCGATCCAGAGTACCGCCGCCCAACTGTGGCGATTGGTTGAATGAACTTCGCGGAGTGTGGTAGCAACCATCTTCACATTGGGAAACTTCTCAACCGCGCGATCGATCATCCCGAAGAACGACTCGGGGTCGAGCTTGCTCTCACTCTTTTCGGTGACCTCAGGTCCAGCGATTCCGAGGCCTTTCTGAAGGTCCTCCTCGTTGCCGATCAGGCAGTCCACATTCTTGACGATTTGGGCAATCATTTTTTGACCTTGGGCGAGTCCGCCGATCGTGTCCCAAAGTTTAGCGCGGTAGTTGAGATCGAATGAGCGAATCGCGCCGACCTTGCCCGCGGCGACCATGCCCTCGACGACCAGGTCGGCCGTCGTCTCCGACAGGGCCGCAAAAATGCCGCCGCTGTGAAACCAACGGCAACCCCCAGCCATGATCTGCTCGAACGGGATATCGCCTCGCTTGAGCATCGCTCCAGCTTCATTGGCACGGTTGTAGAACACGACCGGTGCTCGCACGCCCTGCCCTCGATCGCTGTAAACCGTCGCAATATTGGGCCCCCGAACCCCGTCGTGTTTGTAGTGCTTGTAGAACGGCCGGACTCCCATTTCTCGAACCTGTGCCTGGACCAACTCACCAATGCCATTGTCCACCATGGCCGTGGCAATTCCGGTCTGCAACCCGAAGCATGACGCGAGATTCGCTGCGACGTTGTACTCACCCCCGGACACATGCACATCGAATGCCTTGGCCTTGCGGAAAGGGATGATCCCAGGATCGAGCCGGTGAACCAACGCACCGAGCGAAAGGAAGTCAAGGTCACAGGGGTCTTGGCGAACGTTCAAAGCGGCCATCGATTAAATTCCGGAGGGGAGCGTGGATGAAGTGAATCAGGGGACGCCGCGGTGGCGGTGACCGGCCAACCAAATGGTGACGGACCGATCAAATGGTGACCGACGAGAACCCGCCGTCGATGGCAAAGTTCTGACCGGTCACGAACGACGAAGCGGCGTGGCTTGCGAGCCAGACCACGACACCCGCCAACTCGTGCGATTGTCCGAAGCGAGCCATTGGCGTGTGACCAATGATCTGACCGCCGCGTTCGGTGTAGCTGCCATCCTCATTGAACAAGAGCCGACGGTTCTGATCCGCGGGGAAAAAACCGGGACTGATGGCGTTCACGCGGACACCCTTGGTTGCCCACTCGCGTGCCAGGAAGAGCGTTAGGTTAATGACCGCCGCCTTCGCCGCCGAATAGGCCACCACGCGCGAAAGCGGGATGATCCCGGACATCGACGCAATGTTGATGATGCTGCCTCGACCACTGGCGAGCATCGTGCGGCCAAACACTTGGCTGGGCAATAGCGCCCCACCGACCAGATTGAGGTCAAATACGCCTTGCCATGCTTCGAGCGGAAGGTCACAAAAGTTTGAACCCGGTGGGAGCGTCGCGTCGGGACGATTTCCCCCCGCCGCATTCACCAGAACCGATGTCGAACCCCATTGCGACATGATCGCCTCCTGGGCCGCTTGCAACGATTCTTTGCTCAGAACGTCCGCAGGGAAAAAGTTAGCGGTTCCGCCGGCGTCCGAGATCCGCAAGACCCTCGCTCGACCGCGTTCCTCGCTGCGACCGACGATCGCGACCTTGGCGCCGAATGCGGCCAACGCCTCCGCCATCAACCCGCCCCATTCCCCCGTCCCGCCCACCCCAACG
>JBGTCJ010000174.1:0-9466 GCA_041748895.1 Pirellulaceae bacterium | reverse complement strand
CCAGCTACGAAGACGGGCTGGCGGGGGCCCTCCGCGCCGCTTACCAGATGACGACACAAAAGTCTGACGTCCAGATCATGCCGATCTCGATGGCCGACCTCGCCTCGAACAACAATTCCAATGCCGCTCGAACGATGGCTCCCAACATGATGGGCCAGTACCACTCGATGGGTGCGCAAGGGGGCTTCGGTCAAAACAACTCCATGGGCGGCGGTCGCGGTGGCGCTAGCTTCGCCGATTTCACATCGCTCATGGACTTGATTCAGACGACCGTCGCACCGGAAATGTGGGAGGCGCTCGGCGGCCCGAGCACGATGCGAGAGTATCCTCAGAACCTGAGCCTCGTAATCAGTACCACGAGCGAGGTCCATGACCAGGTCCTCGAACTACTCGAATCACTGCGACGCCTTCAGAACCTCCAGGTCACGATCGAAGTTCGCTTCATCTCTCTGAGTGATTCGTTCTTCGAACGGATCGGCGTCGACTTCAACTTCCAGATCGACGACAACGTCAACACCGTTCCGCCCGAAGACAGTGGTCCCGGCGTGGTCATCGGGATTGGATCCAACCGGGCACCCACGTCGGATTTCGATATTCAGGTCAACAACAACTTCTCGGTGCTTCCTGGTTTCGGGGCATTTGACTCCAACGCCGGTACTAGCGTCGGGTTCGCGATCTTGAGCGATATCGAAGCCTTCTTCTTCCTGCAAGCGGCTCAGGGCGACGCCCGGAACAACGTCATGCAGGCACCCAAGGTCACGCTGTTCGACGGCCAGTTGGCGACAATCTCGGACCAAACGCAGCGACCCTTCGTCACCAGCATCACGCCAGTCGTTGGCGACTTCGCCGTCGCGCAGCAGCCCGTGATTGTGGTCCTCAATGAAGGTACGCAGTTGAACGTCCAAGCGATCGTCAGCGATGACAAACGCTTCGTCCGGATGACGCTGGTGCCGTTCTTCAGCCAAATTGGTAACGTCGATACCTTCACCTACGAGGGACGTCGTCGACGACGGTCGAGCAACCAGCAGACCGATCCCACGACCGGCCAACCGATCAACGAGGACGAAGAAGAGGACATCATCGAGGGGACGACCGTCCAATTGCCGACCTTCGCGTTCACGAGTGTCAGCACGACGGTGAGTGTTCCGGACGGCGGGACAATCCTTCTCGGTGGTATCAAGCGGTTGGCCGAAGGTCGCAACGAACGAGGTACGCCGATTCTGAGTAAGATCCCTTACATCAGTCGCCTTTTCCGAAACGTTGCGATCGGTCGTGATGCCCGGAGCCTGATGTTGATGGTGACGCCGCGGATCATTATCCAGGAAGAGGAAGAAATCGCTCAAACCGGTTTTGACCCACGCAGATAAGTCACCAAACGCTCATCGTGAATGCCGCGGCCGGTCTCGTACCGCCGCGGCATTTTTCGTTTGACCGCGTGGTCCGAATGTTACTAGAGAAATCTCAGCAGCGCGTAGCTGCGTTTGCCTTTCCGC
The DNA here is from genome assembly GCA_041748895.1 of Pirellulaceae bacterium. Lineage (GTDB taxonomy): Bacteria > Planctomycetota > Planctomycetia > Pirellulales > Pirellulaceae > UBA6163. The sequence goes on along the minus strand of JBGTCJ010000174.1, from coordinate 7,973 downwards.
AGCACCATCACGGTCTCGCTGGCCAAGTCGTCGGCCGTCAACTTTCGATTGACGTCGGTGACGCGGCGATTGTTGATGTAGACCCCTCCCTCATTGATGCTCCTCCTCGCCTCGCCGGAGGAACCACTCAATCCCGCCGCGCGCAGCGCCTCGATGATCCAAAGGCCATCGCCGCCGAGCAGGTCTCGGGCCAAATCACGGCTCGGTACATCGGCAAAAATCTCCGTCAGCTGTCGATCATCGAGCCGCTCGAACGCACCGCCAAACAGGATTTCAGTCGCTCTCATTGCAGCCCGCAACCCATCGTCGCCATGAACGAACTGCGTCATCCAGGACGCGAGCCGTTTCTGTGCCATGGCTTGACCGGGGTCTTCCGAGGTCTGGGCCAGCAGAGATTCGTATTCGTCTCGTTCGATCTCGGTGAGGTAAGCAATGCAGCGCATCACGTCGGCATCCTCGACGTTTCGCCAGTACTGATAAAAAGCGTAGGGGCTGGTTCGGTCGGGATCCAACCAAATGGCACCCGATTCCGTTTTCCCCATCTTTCGACCGTCGGACGTGGTCAGCAGAGGCGCGGTCAAACCGAACATGTGCTGCGAGAGCATCCGTCGTCCCAGTTCGATTCCCGCGGTGATGTTCCCCCATTGGTCGCTACCTCCGGCCTGGATTCGACAACCGTACTGTTTGGCTAGATGCACGAAGTCGTAGGCCTGCAACAGCATGTAGCTAAACTCGGTGTAACTCAGCCCTGCCTCGCTTTCGAGCCTTGATCGGACCGAATCTTTGCCCATCATCTGGCCGATCGGAAAGTGCTTTCCCACGTCACGGAGAAACTCGACGTAGGTGTATCCGCGCATCCAATCCAAATTGTTTAGCAGCAGCGCCCCGTCGTTTCCGCCAAAGTCGAGGAACCGACGCATCTGAGCGGCCACGCCGTCGACATTCCTCTGCAGGTCGTCGACGGATAGAAGATTTCGTTCTTCACTCTTGCCGCTGGGATCACCAATCATTCCCGTGGCACCACCGACCAGAGCGATCGGTCGATGGCCGGCACGTTGAAATCGGCGCAACATCATCAACTGCATCAATCCGCCAACGTGCAGGCTTGTGGCGGTCGGATCAAAACCGATGTAGATCGTCTGGCGTCCCTCGCCGAGCAACTTTGTCAGCCCCGTTTCGTCGGTGCATTGGTGGACTAGTCCTCGCCAACGGAGTTCGGTGATCAGGTTCTCGGCGGTAACGGGAGGTGAGCACATCGGTGAATGTTGCCAAGGGTTTATGGGTTCTTAGGTTACCGGGTATTGGAATTTTGGGGACGGGATCGATCGCCTGGCGTCAAGGCGACAGCGGGTTGAAGCCCGTTCGGGATCGCCGGTGGGCGATTGCGGAGGCGATCGATAGGTCATCGGGATGCGTGATTTTCAGATTTTCGGTCGATCCGGGAACCAGGGTAACTGCGAATCCGGCACGTTCGACCAATTCGGCATCGTCCGTGACGGGATCGGTCGGGGCCTCGGCGATCGCTTTCGCCGAAGCTCGAACGCGGTCCTGCAGGATCGCGGCGCGATAGATTGCGTGTCGAAATACTTGTGGCGTTTGGGCTTCCCAGAGCCGATCCCGGTTGACGGTTGCCTCGATTTGACCCGAGGCGTCGGCGCGCTTGAGCGTTCCGCGAACGGGTGTCGCCAAAATGGCCGCGCCTCTCATTTTGGCGGTCTCCATTACCGCGCGAATCTCTTCGGGGGTTACCAGAGGGCGCGCCGCATCATGGATCGCGACCAGGTCCTCTTGCCATCCCTCGCGTCCGTCGCCGGCCCACCGTTCGAGGTGCTCAAAACCCAAGCGAACGCTGTCGGCGCGCTGCGGCCCGCCCTCGACCAACTGGAGCGGTAATTTCCCGGCTGACTCGTTGATTTCCGATCGATCATCGGGGTGGATTACCATCACGATGCGGTCGAACAGGTCACAGGCAATCAGCGTCTCGGCCGCGTGCTGCCAAATCGGTTTGCCGGCCCAACGGAGCAGTACCTTGTTCCGATCGCCGCCAAATCGGCGGCCCCGGCCGGCGGCAACGAGAATGGCGGTGGGCATCGCGAAGGCAAGTGAGAGCGGAAGGCGATATCGTCAAAACGGGATCGCGAATAAGCTAACATAGTTCCGCCGAGGTGACGCGGTCGGATCGTCAGCATCGATCGTCAAGCCACAGCGAACGAGAACCCTGCCGTTTTCGCTTTTCCGATTTTTGTCGCCCGCCTAATCCGCTTCCGAGTGCCACATGAGTACCGTCTGGGTCGCGCTGCTTTCGTTTGTCGGTTTCGTTGTTGCCTACAACACGTATGGACGCTGGATCACGCGGCGGTTGTTTGGGGTTAGCGACCAGAATCTCGTCCCGAGCAAAGAACTCCGCGACGATGTCGATTTTGTACCGACCCGTCGCTCCATCATTTTTGGGCATCACTTCACGAGCATTGCGGGCACCGGTCCGATCGTCGGACCCGCGATGGCGGTGTTCTGGGGTTGGCTACCGGCAGTCCTGTGGGTCGTCTTCGGGTCGATTTTGATCGGGGCTGTCCATGACGTTTCGGCGCTGATCATCTCGCTTCGTAGCCGAGGCGAAACGATCGGGCAGGCTGCGGGTCGCCTGATATCGCCTCGGGCGCGACTGATTTTCTTGATCGTCCTCGCGCTCGCGTTATCGGTTGTGCTTGCCATCTTTGGGCTGGTGATCGCGAATATCTTTGCCCTGTATCCCGAATCGGTGCTAAGTGTTTGGATCGCGATGCCGGTTGCCATCGCGATCGGTTGGTACGTGTACCGATGCGGCGGCAATCTTCTACTACCCAGTCTGATCGGATTGGCGGTACTGTACGGCGCGGTTTGGTTGGGCGCCTACGCGATGCCCATCGATCTTGCAAAAGCACTCCCGGCTGGCTCGGATTGGTTGTCGCCGGTTGTTGTTTGGACCCTCATTCTGTTGGTGTATGCCGCCGCAGCGTCGGTGCTTCCTGTCTGGCTGCTGTTGCAGCCACGCGATTACATCAATAGTCATCAGTTGTTCGTTGCGCTGGCGCTGCTGATCGTGGGCCTCACGGTCGCCGCGTTTACGGGACAGGCGGATCTCGCGGCATCGGCGCCGGCGATCGCACGTGACATCCCCGCCGACGCCCCGCCGATCTTGCCCTTTTTGTTCATCACGATTGCGTGTGGGGCGTGTAGCGGATTCCACTGCCTAGTCAGCTCGGGGACTACCAGCAAACAACTCGCCTGCGAATCCGATGCGCAAGCTGTCGGATACGGTGCGATGTTGCTCGAGGGCGGCCTGGCCGTGCTGGTCATCCTGGCCTGCTGCGCGGGTGTCGGGATGGGTCGGATCGATCGGACGATCGATTCGCGTGGGATCGTGCAGTACACACAGGTTGACACGGTCGCGGGAGCCGAGCGGGCGGCGTGGACGAGCTATTACCGGGCGGAGCGGCCCGATGGCTCACCGGGAGGCTGGAAGGACCATTCGCTCAAAAAGCAACTCGGCGCCTTCATCGACGGAGGGGCGAATTTCCTCTCCTCGATCGGTGTTCCGCTGAAACTGGGCATCGCCATCATGGCTGTTCTGGTGGCGAGCTTTGCCGCGACGACGCTCGATACCGCTGCGCGGCTCAACCGCTACGTGCTTCAGGAGCTTGCAACCAGCGTCCGTATCGCTCCGATGAAGAACAAGTTCGTCGCGACTGCGGTCGCTGTCGGCGTGAGCGGTGCCATTGCGTTGTTGGCGGGTGAAAAGCCCGGTACGGGCGGATTGATCTTGTGGCCGCTGTTCGGTGCCACCAACCAACTCTTGGCGGGCTTGGCCCTAATGGTTGCGACGTTCTACCTCGCGCGCCGAAGCCGTCCGTTAGCTGCCGTTGCCATCCCGATGATGTTGATGCTGGTCATGCCCGCGTGGGCCATGACTTATGACCTCTTCAATAACTGGATCCCGCAGAGAAACTACACACTGATCGCTTTTGGTTGCGGCATTCTGGCGCTCCAGGCGTGGATGATTCTGGAGGCGGTGCTTATCTGGGGAAGGATCCGAGGTGTCGTTGAAACCTCGGCGCCGATGCCGCCCCAAATCCGGCTCCGCTCAGCGCCGATCCTCGGTGAGGGTGCGTGAGGCGGAACCACTGGGGTTGCCACGGCGACTGGGTTGGCGAAGATTGGCGGTGATCTCGGGCCGACCCATTCCCCGCACACCAGGAATCCGCCTTGAATGCCGATAGCCCGCCGGAGTCGGCCCCGCAAATCGACGAGCCTGACGGACCCGCCCGTCCGTGGGAGGCGTTGCGAGAAATGGTGTCGTCGGGCGACCAGGGCGCTCTGGAGTCCTTCTTCAAGTCGATGCCAACGGGCGAGATCGCTCGTGCCATCAGCCGCCTCGACGAAGGCGAACAAACCGATTTGATGCAGACGCTGTCTCCCGAAGCGGCGGCTGAGGTGATCGAGGGGGTCAATGACGTTCAAGCGGCTGATCTGATCGAGCGACTGCCGCCGGAGGATGCGGCGGCCATCTTCAACGAATTGGGAAGCGACCAGCAAGCCGACTTGTTGGTTGAACTGAGCGAGGACAACGCCGAAGCCATTCTTGCGGCGATGGATCCTCAGGAAGCTTCGCAGGCTCGTCAGTTGGCCGGCTTTGACCCGGAGACCGGCGGCGGCCTGATGATCACCGAGTACCTGCGTTACACCGATGGACAAACCGTCAAGGACGTTCTGGATGACTTGCGAGGTCATGCGGAGGAGTACGCGGATTACGACGTCCAGTACGCCTATGTCGTTGCCGATTCGGGCGTTCTTCTAGGCGTTCTGCGACTTCGCGATCTTTTGCTAGCCAAAGGCAATCGTTCGATCGCCGAGCTGATGATCCGCCAACCCCATGCGGTACGCGTCCAAGACTCGTTGGATCAATTGGCACAGTTCTTCGACAGACACCCGTTTTTCGGGGTGCCTGCCATCGACCCAGAGAATCGATTGGTGGGAGTGATCCGCAAGAGCGATGTCGAGGAGGCTTTGGCCGGACGCGCCCAAACGGATTCGATGCAGCTCCAGGGGATCATTGGCGGTGAGGAACTGCGGACGATGCCGCTTTGGACGCGCTCCAGCCGCCGACTGATTTGGTTGGCGGCCAATGTCGTGCTCAACCTAGTTGCGGTGAGCGTGATCGCGATCTACGAAGACACGCTCACGGCCGTGATTGCGCTGGCCGTGTTCCTGCCACTGATTTCCGATATGGGGGGAAATGCGGGAGTCCAGGCGATTGCGGTCAGCATCCGCGAGCTCAGTCTGGGACTGCTCAAACCTCATGAGCTCCTGTGGGTAGCCGCCAAGGAAGCTTCGGTCGGTGTGATCAACGGTGTCGCGCTAGGTCTTATGGTCGGAATCGCTGGCTGGTTTTGGCAACAAAACGCTTGGCTCGGGGTGGTGGTTGGTGGCGCGATGGCTGTGAATACCGTGATCGCGGTGATCGCCGGCGGCATGATGCCCTTGGTGCTCAAACGTTTTGGCTGCGACCCAGCGCTCGCCGCCGGCCCGCTACTGACGACCATCACCGACATGTCGGGATTCTTGCTCGTGTTAAGCTTCGCGACGACGATTCTCGATCGTCTCGTGTGAGCGACCGCATGGATCGTCCTCGCCAAATGTCTGTCGTGATTTTCGGGAGGTTTCGATTTATCGGTCAGGGCGCGTAGATCACACGCAAGATCGCCGACAACTCATATCCATCGGACTCCGCACCCAACCCCAAACCAGATTGAACTTCGAGGCACCTCGAAAGCTCGATGTGCGCCTGGGGAACGAGGATAAAGTTTCCTTCTCCATTGAGCCGGGTAGCGGTGTTGGTTTCGAGCCCCAACGTGAGCCATTCGTTGATCTCAGCAAACAGGCTGGCGTTGAACAAGCGCTCAACGGAATCGGGGTTGTTACCGCCTTCGAGGTCCATCCGACCTCCGAACATGATTAAGGTGCTCCAGGTCTCATTGAATCGAAGGCCTCCGAGGTACAGTAACGTCGAGCTCCACGTCTCGAACTGCGGGGTCGGTTCGATCAGGACCTGCACCCCATGGATGTAGCGATTTCCAAATGCGGTGCCAAACGTCCATTGCAGCCCAAGCTTGAGCTCCTCAAGAACCGATCCCTCGAAGGGCAGTTCAAATTCGACTGCGAATCGATCGCTGAGGGCAATTTCAACTTCCGGTGCCCATTCAATCCCCCCGCGGTCGCGCGTCGACGGACCGGGGCCGAATGGGTCATCCGATCCGACGCCGCCACGCGCGCGCCAAGGGAAAATCGCAAGCGTGTTGAATTCATAGTCGCCCCGATTTGGTCCCAAGGGACGAACCATGTCGAACAGCAGCGGCTCGGGGATCTGGACAGGACGAGGGCCTCCGGTTGGCGCTTCGCCACTGCCAAAGAACATTCGCGTGGGTGCCTCCGATTGCCAAAACGGGCCGGCGCCCCACCACGCATCATTCTGAGAAAGCTCGCTGCCAACGATCGGATCTGGAACACCAGGTTCAATCGCTGGAACGTGTTCGGTTGGCGGTTGCCAGGCGAGCAAATCGGACGCGAGTACCGACACGAGAATCGATACGGCCAAGCGAGGGAAGCTTTGAACGAACATCGAACCTTTGGATGCGGGGGCATGGAAAACATCGGGCGATCACTGGCCGACGTTCACGAGGTTCGGCGTCAAGCCGCTCGACCTCAATCGTATATCGGTAAAGCCTTTGGTCCGACTTTACCGATTGTGTCGATTCTCCTGGATCGCGATACACTGAGGGCTCCCCTGGATTGGATCGGCCCTTCCCGAAAGACAGCAGGAGAACAGGATGCATCAACGAATGATCGCGAGATTCATGATCGTGATGATCACGTGGACGGGCTGGCCCCATGACGTGCGAGGCCAAACGCCTGCGGTCGGCGCCGCGAACCACTTCGATGAGCACGAAGAACTCGCCGTCTCCGAGAAGTTGTCCGACGCCGAGCAGGCGAGTGCGGAACTGATCGACGAGGCGACGCTTCGCGGGCACATTCGTTTTCTGGCTGACGATGAATTGGAAGGTCGAGGTCCCGGTTCGCGCGGCGATCGGATCACTCAGTTGTACATTGCGACGCAGTTCCAAACGCTCGGGCTCACGCCAGCCGCCGTTGACGGCGGATGGCTACAGAGCGTTCCCCTGGTTGGCGTGCGCACAATCCCACCACCCCATGTTTTGTTTTCCGCTGGCAACCAATCGCTATCGCTCGAATCGACGACCGACTTCGTTTCGACGATCGGCAGCCCTCAGCGAAAAGCATCGGTCGACCAAGCGGAGGTGGTCTTTGTCGGCTACGGAATTCAGGCCCCGCAGTACGATTGGGACGACTTCAAGGACGTTGACCTACGCGGCAAAGTCCTGTTAATCATGAACAACGACCCGTCGGATGACCCGGAGCTGTTCGAGGGTCGGAGACGGCTTTATTACGGGCGTTGGGATTACAAATACGAAAGCGCGGCTCGGCAGGGCGCCGTCGGGGCGATCATCATTCATACCACACCATCGGCGGGTTATCCGTGGCAAGTTGTCCAGACTTCTTGGTCAGGTGAGGCATTCGAACTCCGAGAGTCCACTGGGCCGGTCATGGCGGTCAAGGCTTGGGCGACGGAAGACGCGTGCAGAAGGATTGTCGCGCTCGCGGGTCACGATCTCGATCAGCTTCGCCTTTCTGCGGAAACAAGGGATTTTCATCCACTCGCGTTGGGTGTCCACCTGTCGCTCGAGTTGACGGCGGATGTTCGCGATCAGGATAGCGCCAACGTCCTTGGCCTATTGCCGGGCGCTGACCCCAAACGATCCAGCGAAGCGCTGGTGTACATGGCTCATCACGACCATCTAGGGATGTCTGGCGAGCGGGATGTTCGCGGCGACAATATTTACAACGGGGCGATCGACAACGCG
>JBGTCJ010000173.1:0-2188 GCA_041748895.1 Pirellulaceae bacterium | reverse complement strand
CCAAGCGCGGGGGGCGGAGGGAGGCCCGATGATCGTGGCTCCGGCGGCGGACGCCCTGGGCGTGGTGGGCGACCCTGAGCGGGGCGGGCGACCCTGAGCGGGAGCGCTTACCACAGTTCCGATTGAGCGGCTATGCCGCTTCGAAAGCGGATTGCAAGTCGGCCTGGAGATCCTCGAATGATTCCAGCCCGACACTGAGCCGGATCAAGCCATCGGTGATGCCGAACCGCTGCCGATCGGCGGCTGCGTAGCTGGCGTGAGACATTGTCGCAGGCTGCTCGATCAGTGATTCGACGGCACCGAGACTCACGGCAAGATGAAATAAGCGGGTCGATTCACAGACCCTGGCGGTTTGGCGCAGATCGCCGTTTAGCTGAAACGTGACCATGGCGCCGAAGCACCCGCCCAGAAGCTCCTTGGCGACCTCGTGTCCAGGGTGGTTCGGCAATCCAGGGTAAAGCACCTCACTGACCCGCGGATGTTGAGCCAGCCATTGGGCCAAGCGAAGTGCAGTCTCCGATTGCGCCCGGACGCGTAGCTCGAGCGTTTTGATGCCACGCTGGAGGAGGAAGCAGGAAAAGGGATCGAGCACGGCACCGGTCGCGTTCTGTGCGAAATAGAGTTGATCGAACAAAGCTTGGTCGGAGACGGCTAACGTTCCACCGAGGCAATCGCTGTGTCCGCCGAGATACTTCGTTGCCGAATGCATCACGATGTCCACGCCATGTTCGAGTGGCCTCAGAAGTGCCGGCGTTCCAAAAGTGTTATCGACTGCCATCAGGGCACCGCTGCGATGGGCGATTTCGACCAATCGTGGCAGATCGACGATGCTCAACCTAGGGTTTCCGATCGTTTCGGCCCAAACGAGCTTCGTGGTCGGTGTCATCGCGGCGGCGACCGCATCGGGATCAGCCATGTCAATCAGCGTCACACCAACGCCACTGCGGTTGCAGATTTTGTGAAACAACCGATAGGCACCGCCGTAAAGGTCGCTGCCGGCGAGGATCTGATCGCCGGACCGCAGCAGCAACGTAACGGCATGGATTGCGGCCATCCCCGAGCTGAAAGCGAGTGCTCCACAGCCGCCTTCGATCGAGGCGAGTGTACGCTGGACGGCCGAACGCGTTGGGTTACCGCTACGCGAATAGTCGTATTCGCCCCAGACCCCCGCGCCAGGTTGGCGAAAGGTCGTTGCCAAGTGAATCGGCGTGACCACCGCGCCGGTCGCCGGATCGAGTTCACTTCCGACGTGAATCGAGCGTGTCCGCAGCGAAGCTTGCGAGAGATGGCCTTCGCTCATGTGGCCAAAGCCTGACGCAGGTCGGCGATCAAATCGGCCGCGTCTTCAATGCCACAAGCGAGGCGGATCATGTTGTCGGCAATCCCAAAACGGGCCCGATCTTCCGGTGTGCAGTGGTAGTAGCTCATCACGAGCGGTTGTTCGATCAAGGATTCAACGCCACCGAGACTCGGGGCAATTCTCGCCAACCGCGACGCGTCGACGACCCGTGCGGTTGCCTTCCAGTCGGCGTCACGGACCGTGAAAGTGATCAGCCCTCCGAAGCCGCACATTTGAGCGGCGGCAACTTGATGAGAGGGATGCGACGCGAGCCCGGGATAGTAGACTCGCTCGACTCGAGGGTGGGATTGCAAGAAGGTTGCGACCTTCATTCCGTTCTCGTTGTGCCGCTGCATCCGCAAGGCGAACGTTTTCAGACCGCGTTCGAGAAGGTACAGGTTGTGGGGCGAATTGACACCTCCGAGAATCCCGCGCAACTTGCGAACCGATTCGAGCTTCTCGGCCGACCCACAAATGACACCTGCCAGGAGGTCGTTGTGGCCTCCGAGGTACTTGGTTGCCGAATGCAGGACGTAGTCGACGCCAAAAGTGATCGGCCGCAAGTTGAATGGGGTGGCGAGGGTCGCGTCGATCAGCGTCTCGACCTCGTGGGCCTTGCCAACCGCCACGAATTGTTCAAGGTCGATAGCGGTCAGGTGAGGGTTGGTCGGTGATTCGCTGACCAACATCTTGGTGTTCGAATTGATCGCAGCTTCCATTGCCGCGAAGTCTCCCGTTTTCACTTGATGAGTCACGACGCCGAACCGCGACAAGTGTTTGGTGCAGAACTCGCGACTGCGGTGGTAGCACTGGTCGAAAAAAATGATCTCGTCACCGGCACTGAGCTTT
>JBGTCJ010000172.1:0-4603 GCA_041748895.1 Pirellulaceae bacterium | reverse complement strand
CCGGCGCGTCCGGCCCACAGCGAGGGCGGCAACAACGATTAGTGGGACCATGTCGATTACGTCGTGGACAAGGCAGCTTCGCTGGGGATGTACGTCGGGATGTTGCCGACCTGGGGCGACAAGTGGAATCTTAAATGGGGCGTGGGTCCTGAGATCTTCACGCCGGAGAACGCCGAAGAATACGGCCGATGGTTGGGCGAGAGGTATGCCGACAAGCCCATCATTTGGATCCTTGGCGGAGATCGTCCCGTCGACAGCGATCAGCACCGCATGATCATTCACGCGATGGCACAGGGCATTAAACAGGGAGACGGGGGTCGTCATTTGATGACTTTTCATCCCTCTGGTCGCCGCAACTCAGCCGATGACTTCCATGATGCGGAATGGCTGGACTTCAATATGATTCAGTCTGGTCACTCAAGGCCCGCTCCACCAAACTTTGAAGTAGCGATTCACAACCTGTCGCTCAAGCCGCTCAAACCGACACTCGACGGAGAACCGTGTTACGAAGATCATCCTGTAAAAAACGACAAGTGGGAGCGTCGAAACGAACCGGGTATTTTACTCGATTGGTATGACGAATGGCACGTTCGGATCGCAGCATACGGATCCATGTTAGCCGGCGCGTGCGGTCACACTTACGGTGATCACAATGTTTGGCAGATGTGGTTGCCACACCGTCCGGCCAAATCGGTCGCTCGTACTCCCTGGCACCTTGCACTCGATCACCCCGGCTCGCAGCAGATGAAATATTTTCGAAACGTGTTCGAGGCCAGGCCATTTTGGAAGCTACACGCGGACCAGTCGCTGATCGCAGGCGAGAACCCGCCGAGCGAGTTTCAGATTCGTTCAGCCGTTGCAGATCAAAGCGCTTTCGCACTGGTTTATTTGCCCGTGGGCGGTGAGGTCGCGATCCAGGTGGCGGGACTTTCCTGGAAAGGGTACATGGCCTGGTGGTTCAACCCGCGGCAGAATTCGAGCCAATTGATCGGCGAGTGGAAACGATCACCAACGCGTACATTCAAGGCGCCAACTAGCGGCAGAAACAATGACTGGCTTCTGGTCTTGGACAGCGTCAACGAAGACCTTCCCCGTTTAGGTTACAGTCATCAGCACCTCATGCCGGTTGTTCAGCAGTGAGCAGGTGAGCGTGAATGGGCAAGCCGGTGCTGCGGGCCGGAGCGGCCGAAGAAGATTGCTCTGCGCTAGCAATGAAACCAGTGACAGTGCTACCACCGTCCCGGCGGCGGAAAGCGCCTGTTATCTCGCGGAGGCGCGAAGACGCTGAGTAACTGAGTTTGGCGATGCGCCACCTCCGCGTTCACCGCGGCTCCGAGTGAGACAATCCCCCCTTGTTCGAGCCCGCAATTCTCATGATCCAGCACACCGGCCGGCCCTGTCGGGTTCGCGTGACGCGCGGGGCACCACGTCCAGCAGAATTGGCAGTGTCGGGGCAATCTGGTTTCACTCGGGCAGGTCTTCGCCTTGGGTCTCGGGGAGAAATCGCAGGCAGACTAGGCCAAGCAGAAACAGGCATCCCAGGCAGCTGATCGCCACGCGTAGATCGAAGCTCGATTTCATCCACGCGCTGAGCCAGATCAAAACGGGCGCCGCCAGAATCCTCCCGGTGTTGAAGCAAAAACCGGCGCCGGTCGCTCGAAGGTGCGTCGGAAAGAGCTCGGGGAAATAGATCGCGTAACCCGCATGAATGCCCTGTGCGAAGAACCCGAAGATCGGCAGCAGACACAGCAACAGCGCGTAACTACCGAAGTAGGACGGAACCCAGCAAACGACCACGGTCATCACCAGCGCCGCGAGATGCATCACTGCGAACGTTCGACGCCGGCCCCATCGTGCGCTCAGTGGCCCGAACGCCAACATCCCGACGCCGGCTCCCGCGGTTTGGATGAAGCCGAACGCGATCTTTGACCGACTCGCCACATTGTCTTCCCCGAGCTGCCGCAGCAGTGCTGCGGCCAAGTCCTGCCCGGCCACCACGACTCCCCAAAACGTTGCCAGGCCGACCATCGCGAGCAACGCGCCGAAGATTGCACGCGAACGCCATCGCGGCGTGCCGAGCAATTCACGAAAACTCCCCATCCGTTCGGGTTTGGCCTGCTTCGCTTCTTTCCACGTCTCGGGCTCCTTGATGCTGAGCCGAACCCAAAGCACCAGCAGCGCGGGGATGACGCCCAACAAGTAAGCCCATCGCCACTGCGTGCCAACGGCCAGACCCGCGGCGGCGGCTAGCCAAAGTCCCATCACACTCGTGGCATGGAAGATTCCGCTGGCACGCTCTCGGGCTTCCTTAGGAAACACCTCCGCCACCAACGCGGCCCCGACCGCCCATTCGCCGCCAACACCCATGGCAACGAGAAATCGGAGCACCCCGACATGCCAAATCTCGGTCGCAAATGCCGTCCATCCCGAGAAGATCGAGTAGAACAGGATCGTCAGCGCCAGCACCGGGTTTCGGCCAAAACGATCGGCCAACGAGCTGAATAGCCAACCGCCGAAAGTGCCTCCGATCAGAAAGATTCCTAAAAATCGCTCGCCCCAGACTTTGACCAAAGGGTCGTCTGCGGACGTCCGCAACAAGTCGGGAAGCATGTCGGCGCGAGTGATGTTGTAGAGTTGGCCCTCGAATGCGTCGAACACCCAACCCAGCGAAGCAACCGTCAACACCATCCACTGGTAGCGGGTGACGTTGGCATACCATTTGACGTTTTCGGAGTTCATCGCGAATCTTCTTGGTTGGGTGACGCCGTGCGATCTCGCAGCAGACCTAGCCCCCGCGCCGCCGGAAGCTCGGTGGTGCGATCAAAACCGGAGCCAGTCGGCTACGGGGAGGGGTCGCTGCTGGCGGATCGATTCTTCGGCGACGAGGCAGAGCCCAGCCGACCAGAGCCCATCGATTCCACTGGCGATCGGTGGCTTGCCGTGCCGCACCATTTCCACGCACTGCGCGATCTCCTCGCGCAGCTCGAAGACCTCGCCGCTCTGTCGAGCAAGCGGAAGATCCCGAAGCGTTTCGCCATCAAAAACTCGCAGAGAGCACGTTGGCTCGGTCGTGCGATCGAGCGCGCCGCTCCAAAGGGCCCAGATCGCTCCATCGGTCCCTGAGATCTTGACCGTTTGGTGATGTTCGAATGCTGCCAGCGTCTGGGAGACGACGGCGTAACTGCCATCGGCACAGCGAAACATGGCGCTGAAATTATCGAAGAGTGTCGGCCGACTCGCGTCGCGTGAATTGCCATAGGCGTGGAGTTCAATCGGGTCGCCACTGGCCTGGAGGTACCAGCGAGCGAGATCGAAGAAATGGATCGGTTCCTCCAATACCCAGCTCCCGACCCTGGATGGATCGTATCGCCAACCGTCCGCACCGAGGCGGTAGGGTTTGCGTGACAATTCGACCAACACGTACTGCGGGTGCCCAATCGTTCCGCTGTCAATGATCCGTTTGATCTCACCCCACTGCGACGAAAGCCGAAGTTCGTGCCCCACGGCCAGGCGCACGTCGTGATGGGTTGCGGCTTCGAGGATGGCCTTGCAATCGTCCAGCGTGATGGCCATCGGCTTCTCGAGCAGGATGTGCCGCCCTCGAGAGGCAGCAGCCTCGGCGATCGCTCGATGCGTGTGACTGGGCGTCGCAATGTCGATGATGTCGAAATCAACTTCGGCGATCATCCTCATCGGATCCGCAAACACAGCCGCTTCGGGATACAGCCGCCGGGCCTCCGCCCGCGATGTCTCGGTTGGCGCCGCAATGGCCACCAGGCGTGCATCGGGATTGGTGTCGATCGAGCTTGCGTGAAATTTTCCCCACGCGCCGAATCCGGCAAGGGCGAATCGAACGGGCTGTGACATTTTCCGGTGCTTTTTTCGGATGAGAAGGTCGTGAATCCAAGGACTAGTGCTTCGTTGCAGATAGATATTCGGGTTCGGAAGGCCGGGGGCTTGCGCCCTGCCGTTAACAACGTCAATTTTCGGGTTCGGAAGGCCGGGGGCTAGCGCCCTGCCGTTAGCAACGTCAATTCTCGGGTTCGGAAGGCCGGGGTCTCGCGCCCTGCCGTTAGCAACGTCAACGCAACGGCGCGAGCCGTGCGGCCTCCCATCCTTAATTTCATGCTGCAAAAAAGCCTATCGACGCTCCGCGGTCGTCAGGGGCGTTACCGGATCGTCTACCAAGCGCCCTTGGACTTGATTGAGTTGGCAGGTTGGCAATCGGGGCAGGACGTATCGTGAAAACGAATCGCACTCGTCCAGATGCGGGTAGCCGCTAAGGATAAAGGCTCGCATGCCCATGTCGATGTAGCGATCGATTTTCGCTAGGACCTGATCGGGGTTGCCGACGATCGCGCTTCCACAACCGCTGCGAGCCAATCCGATTCCGCTCCAGAGATGATCCTCGAGGTACAGATCGTGACTTTGCGACCTCAATTCATCCTGCCGGCGAACCCCCGCGCTTTGGTGGTCGAGTGAACGCGATTTGATCTCTTCGCCCTTGGCGCGATCCAACCGCGAGATCAACCGTTCGGCTGCCGCACGAGCCTCCGCCTCGCTCTCGCGGACGATCACGTGCGCGCGAAACCCGAAGTCGATT
>JBGTCJ010000171.1:0-10675 GCA_041748895.1 Pirellulaceae bacterium | reverse complement strand
TTTTTGCCGGAGCCATCCACGACCACCACCGCGGCACATTGCTGGGTCAGACGAGTTACGGAAAGGGAAGTGTCCAAGGAATTTTCCGAATGCAATCGGCCAAGTTCGGACTCTGTCTGACGACGGCAAAGTTCTATTCGCCCAGCGGACAGGTGATCAGCGAGCGAGGCGTGACGCCGAACATCGTGGTCGAGCCGACCTACATCGCAGCCCGTCCCAATGCGACCGGTAGCATGACCAGCGACCTGGACGACAGTGTGCTGCAGCGAGCGATCGAAGCGATCCGGAACGAAACGCGGCTGAGCGCCCGTTCGCGCTGAGCCCACGCTTCTGAATTCTCAGACGACCCAGTTGATGCAGCCCGAACAACCCGCACACCGCGCCGATCGGATTGAGTCGCGATCACGCCAGCGGGGTTGACCCGAAGCGTTCCCAAACCTTCACTTCACGCAAGTCCTACCGTGGCGATCCGCACGCACATTCGCCAAGCCTGAATAAGCCATCCAATGAAACGAAAACGAATCGCTCTTCTAGCGGCCCTTCTGGTCCCGACCGAATCGACGTCCGCGCAAGCCGGTTGCCTGGATTGGTTGTTCGGTGGTTCCAAGACGCCTGCATTCACGACCGCGCCGGTGGTTCCCTATTCGGCTGGGTTTGCGCCGACGACCGTAGCACCGGCCTCAGCGCCACTGGTTTTCGCGCCGGGAGCGTTTGCGGCGTCGCCGAGCGTTAGCAATCCGTATGTTTCCAATTTTCCAGTTTGGGGCGCGCCGACCGTCCAGACGTTTCCAAGTGTCCAACCGTCGATGGCGGCTCAGGCGCCGCCCTACGTCCGCCCGATTGATAATCCCTCGGTTTTGACCGGGCGGCCCGTAATGCCTCCGGGTACGATGCCGTCGGCAGTGAGTTTCAACTCCGCCGCCGCGTTCAGTGCTCCCGTCAATGGGCCTGGGATCACGACGGCGCCGATGTTCCCGCCTGCCGCGATGACACAGCCCTCCGCACCGTCCACGTTCTTCGGCAAGGTTTTTGGGAATCGCTACCAGACCTCCTACTTCAATGCGCCTACCACCGTGTATCGGCCCGTCACTCAGGTAGACCCCGCGACCGGCGCGCTGGTGACGGTTCAGCAACCGTGCACCACCAACACCCAACAGGTGCTGCGATCGCCGTACGCCAGTCTTCAGCCCGCTCCCGCAATGACGCCGCCGCAGGGATACATTGAGCCGGGTTGCGGTGGCGAAATGCCTATCAATCTGCCACCGACATCCTACGTGCCCCAACCGACGCTGCCGTCATCAGCCTACTCTCCCGGTCACTCGGCGTCGGTTTACGGCAGTGGGGTCAATCCCTATGGCGGCGCGTATGGCCAGCCGGGGTCGGCGGCGATGGGCCAAGCCGGAGTTTCGCAGGCAACGGCGATCGCACCGATCACCGGCTACCATGGCGTCCCGCCTCAGAGTTACGCGCCGCAGAGTTATGCGCCTCAAAGTTACGCGCCTCAAAGTTACGCGCCTCAGGGTGCGGCAGCGAACACCGCTCCGCTAACCGGGTATCCCTCGATAGGCTATCCCAACGGGTCCACGGGCGACGCGGCGCCAGTCGAACAGCCTCGTCTGGAATCCGGGAAGTCCCCGTATTCGGACAACCTCTATCCGAACACCTCGTACCCGACCACCCCGCAATCGACCACCCCGCAATCGAACACCCCGTATTCAAACCCATCGCCTGATCCCTACGGCAGTTGGAGCGCACCGGCTTCGCCACCGGGCGGGTCGGCATTGCAGGCACCGCCGTTGCTCGGGGACAACCAGGCGTCAGCTCAATACGAGTCGCGATACAGCGATATCCCGCCAATCCCAGCGGCCGACAGTTACCAGCCTCCGGCATGGACTCCGTCGAAAACCACGCCAAATCTTCAACCGGTCAATAGTGAGAGGCCGTCCGATGCGAGGTCGCCCGTGCCGTCGCCCCCGTCACCGTTCGACCGAACCACGCATCAGTTGAATGGTCGGCCTGCACACGACAACGATTCAGCACTTCGTTATGCCTCAGCCCACGCGCCGCATGGGGCAGGCGCGGCCGGAGCTACAACCCGTGCGATCCCACAGCCGTGGGATCAGCCGCAGAGCGGAGTTCCGTCGCAGCGAAGCCTTTCACCTGGCGCCCCTGAGCAGCGCCGTGACGACTCGGGTTGGTTCGCGATCGGGAACTGAATCTCTCAGCCGCTGTCGGCTATCATGATTCGTCGCCGCCAGCTCCGCCGGGGCATGGATCTGGCGACCGCGAGCACCGATTTTTCGGGTCTGCCTGGGTCGCCGGTCGTTTCCACCTCCAACTCACGTGTCCCGATGAAACTCGCATTGGCGACCATCGCCTTCTTGTCGATCGCCGGTACCGCACACGCCGAGATCGCGATCATCTCCCCGTCCGAGGCGATGCGGATGATCAAACATTTTGACGACGGTAAGAAACCCATCGTGCTCGATACCCGCGGTGGCTACAAGGACTACTTTCGCGGCCACTTGCCGACCGCGCATCACCTCAATTTCGACACCCTACGCGGCACCGACCACGGCATACCCGTGCAGTACCTTCCCGACGACTTGACGCGGGCGCTGCTCATTCGCGCCGGCGTCGATCGTGAGCGAACGCACATCGTGTACGCGACGGGAGATGTTTTGCCTAACGACGAGATTTTGAGCGCGACGATGGTGGCATACGTGTTGGAGAAATTCGGAGTTCGGGACATTCGGATCGTCGATGGCGGGCTGCGCGGTTGGCAGCAAGCAAAATTGGAAGTCACGCAGGAGTATTTTGGTAACCCGCCCGGCGAGCTGCCCGAGACGCCCAACGAAGAGATCGGTGTCACCATCGACGAGGTGGTGAAACTCGGTGGCCGCGGAGACGTGGTATTGGTGGATGCCCGGCCGCTCGAGGAGTACGTAGGTGAAGATGACGTTTGGCTGCGAAAGGGGCACATACCTGGAGCAGTCAGTTTTCACTGGGCGCGGCTGATGGATGAGAACAATACCCACCAATTCAAGCCATGGAGCGAGATCCAATCGGAGCTCGAGGCGGCGGGCATCACTCCCGACAAGGACGTGATCGCGTATTGTGGTACTTCTCGCGAGGGAAGCTTGCTGCGTTTCTATTTGCGTCACGTCGCCAAGTACCCACGGGTGCGGCTCTACGAGGGCTCCTGGAAGGAGTACGCATCGATGCGGAAGTATCCGGCTGAGGTGGGAGAGCGAGGGGGCCTCTGAGGGCGCACCTTGCTCACCGCGATCCTTCTGTTGGCGATTCTCTTTGTCGCCTTCACCAACGGCGCCAATGCCAACTTCAAGGGCGTCGCGTCGCTCTATGGAAGCGGAACGACAACGCTTCGTGGGGCGTTGATGTGGGGCACGTTGACCACCTTTTGCGGTTCGATCGCCGCCGCGTTTTTCGCCGAGGGGCTGCTGAAGAAATTCAGTGGGCGAGGGATCGTGCCCGACGTGCTGGTTGAGTCTCCGACGTTCGTCAGCGGAGTGGCGATCGGCGCCGCGTCGACAAGCTTCCTCGCGACGAGGCTCGGTTTTCCGGTGTCGACGACGCACGCACTACTGGGCGCTCTGATGGGGGCGGGGTTGGCCGGAAGCGGAACCAACGTGCAATTCGGCGCACTCGCGACCCAGTTCGTGCTCCCGCTGCTATTTAGCCCCGCGATCGCGATCGTGTTGGCGGCGACCGTTTATCGATTGCTGAAGTCGATTCGGTTGGCGCCCGATCACCGCACGCGGACGCTCGATGTCCTGCATTTCCTGAGTACGGGTGCGGCGAGTTTCGCGCGGGGACTCAACGACACGCCAAAGATCACGGCCTTGTTGTTGGTCGTTCCCGGACTCGATATTCGCTGGGGGTTTCTAATCGTTGCCGCGACGATCGCGATCGGCGCGTGGTTGGATGCCGAGCGGGTCGCCGAGACGCTTGGCAAGAAGGTGACCGCGATGAATCCCGGCCAGGGTTTTGCGGCGAGCCTCGTCACGGCGGGGTTGGTCACGACCGCTAGTCTTCACAGCCTGCCGGTCAGCACGACACACGTGAGCGTCGGATCGTTGCTAGGAATCGGCGCCGCCACGCGGCAAGCCAAGTGGAGGAAGGCGGGCGAGATCTTGCTCGCCTGGATCAGCACGGTTCCCTGCGCCGCGATGCTCTCGGCAATCGCCTACGGAGTGATCCGCTGGACATTGGGATCCGCCTGAGGTCCTGCCTCGGGGGCACTCGTGGCCGACTCGCTCTTGGAGGGCGAATACCAAATTCCGAAATCGGCACGCACTTGACATGCAATCAGTTGACATGTAAGATAATGACATGGAAAGGAGAGCAGCACATGAGCGCTAATCGACTGCAGCAGGAACTCAAGAAACGAAGAGGATTCGATTCGCCGCACCAGGAGGCAATTCTCAACATCCTCCGAACCAGCGATCAGTTCCAAAACCGCTTCGGACGCCTGCTGCGAGATTACGCACTGACGCCGTCGCAGTACAACGTGCTGCGAATATTGCGGGGCGAAGGTGGGCCGATGCCATGTCAGGAAATCGCGCAGCGGATGATTCAGGTCGTTCCTGCCATGACGGGATTGCTCGACCGACTCGAGGCGCAGACGCTCGTGACTCGCCGCCGCTGCAGCGAGGATCGTCGAATCATTTACGTCGAACTGACGTCCGAGGCGGAACGGCTGCTGCGTTTGATCGACAAGCCCATTGGCCAACTTCATCACGAACTGATCGGTCACCTCACCGACACCGAGTTGATCGAGCTCAGCCGATTGATGGTGAAGGCGCGATCGGGTGCGGAGGTCGCTGCCGAATGAGGCGTTGGTTTTGGCTTAAATCTTACATGTAAACCTATCACTAGTAGTCCAAAACAAAGAGGGGTGGCCAAATGATCAAGATTCGAAGAGCAGATGAGAGGGGACACGCCGATCACGGGTGGTTGCGGACGTTTCACACCTTCTCCTTCGGCGAGTACCAGGATCCCGCACAGATGCAGTTTCGCTCGCTTCGCGTGATGAACGAGGACTGGGTTGCCCCAGGCCGCGGTTTCCCCACGCATCCCCACCGCGACATGGAAATTGTCACTTACTTGCTGGAGGGGCAACTCGAGCATCAGGATTCGATGGGTAACGGCGAGGTGCTAAACCCGGGTGAATTCCAGCGGATGTCGGCCGGAACCGGGATCACGCACAGCGAGTTCAATCCGTCCGATTTGCATCCTGTTCATCTCTATCAGATTTGGCTTTACCCAAACCGCCGTGGACTGCCACCGAGCTACGAACAGAAGCAGTTCCCTCGCGAGCAACGGCTCAACCGTTTTTGTCTGGTGGCTTCGCCGACCGGGGAAGACGGCTCATTGACCATCCATCAGGATGCCCGCATCTACCTCGCGGTCCTGGACCCGGATGCCCGAATCGATCACGCGTGGTCCCCAGGACGGCATGGGTGGTTGCAGGTCCTGCGTGGGAAGGTGCGATTGAACCCATTGGTGCCGACCGATGGTCAGGTTTTGAATGCTGGAGATGGGGCGGCGATCAGTGACTTGCCAACACTCGACATTGAATCGATATCCGACAGCGAGGTGATGCTGTTCGATCTGGATTGAGCGCCCGCAAACGGCTTACCCGACGGTGTGGCCACGTTGTTGGAGATGAGCGAAGAATCGTTATTCATTGTGTCCCTTTTCCCTGTTCGAGTCCCGGAGCTGTCTTCCTGATGAGTACTGCAAGTCTTTTTGAGCCGCTGGAATTTGGCGGAATGACGTTGGGCAATCGGATCGTGCTGGCGCCGATGACACGCGCTCGAGCGGGCACCGAGCGGGTGCCCAACGACCTGATGTCAGAGTACTACGTGCAGCGGGCTGCGGCGGGCCTGATCATCACGGAGGCGACCACGATTTCCGAGGAGGCCAACGGTTGGGTCGATTCGCCTGGGATGTACAACGACGCGATGGCGGCCGGATGGAAGGTTGTGGTGGACCAAGTTCACCAGGCCGGAGGCAAAATCATTCTGCAGCTCTGGCACTGTGGTCGAGCGTCACACAGTGCATTCCACGACGGTCGTCCCGCCGTGGCGGCGTCGGCGGTCAAGATCAACGGTGATTCCATTCACACCCCGGTGGGCAAGCTCGCCTACGAGACTCCTCGTGCGTTGCAAACCGACGAAATCCCGAGAGTGGTAGGTGATTATCGCGCCGCCGCCAAACGCGCCCGGGAGGTCGGCTTTGATGGCGTCGAAATTCATGGTGCCAACGGGTACCTGATCGATACGTTTCTGCAGTCCAAAACGAATCAGCGAGACGATGCTTACGGTGGCAGCATCGAGAACCGATTTCGATTTTTGCGAGAGGTTTTTGAGGGAGTTGCTGAAGAATGGCCCCGTGATCGCATCGGCGTGCGGCTCTCCCCCAACGGTGTTTTCAATGACATGGGATCGCCGGACTATCGGGAGCAATTTCTCCACATTGCCGAGCAGCTTAGCGCTCTGAACCTCGGTTACCTGCATGTGATGGACGGATTGGCGTTCGGTTTTCACGAGTTGGGCGAACCGATGACGCTGGCCGAATTTCGCGAGGTTTACAGCGGGAATTTGATCGGCAACTGCGGCTACACATTTGACAAGGCCGAGCAAGCGGTCGCGGCCGGCCACGCGGACATGATCGCCTTTGGACGACCGTTCATCGCCAATCCCGACCTGGTCAATCGATTCCGAAACGGATGGCCGCTGGCCGATGACGCGCCGGTGGCGGCCTGGTACACGCCAAACGGCTCAATCGGGTATACCGATTTCCCCGCGTTCCCAATCGACTCGTCACTGCGCTAAGCACTTGGGCTGATGAAGTCGAGCGGCAAACCGAGACCAACACGCGAATCAAGACCGAAACCGCAACGTGGCTGGTGGCTAGGGGGCCAGCGAACGCGGCGGCAAGTTCTCGACCAGTTGACCTCGGTACTCAGCTGTCCCTCGTACATCGGACCAGGGATTGACGTGTCGTCGCGCGATTCGGCCAGCCTCGAGCATGGTCTCGTGACACCACTTTTTACCCACCAAAAACGTCTCGGCCGCGGCGATTCGCAGCACGATGGGTCCGACGCCACCGAAAGCGATCCGCGCCTCGGCGATCGTGTTGCCATCCATACGGACCCAAAGGCCGAATGTGACCGTGCTGATGTCCATGTCTCGGCGTTTCGAGATCTTGAATAGACGGACTTGCTCGTCAGCCCGCGGGAGCTGGGTCACCACGCTGGTGATCAGTTCATCACCTGCGATCGCTGTTTTTCGATAGCCAAGGTAAAAGTCTTCGAGTCGAATCCGCCTCGTCCCACGAACGCTCGCTAGTTCGATCTCTGTTGGCAGAACGAGATGCAGCGGCACGCAGTCAGCGATCGGAGATCCGCTGGCGAGGTTTCCAGCAATCGTTGCGGCGGCGCGGATTTGAGGGCTTCCGAAGCGAGTGATGACGCGATGGTAGTCCGGCAGGAGGTCGCGAACGTGGCATTCGATGCGTTGCCAGGTGACCCCACCTCCGATTCGGATGGCTCGACCGGAATCGACCGTCTCGATCGATTGCATTTCCGCCACATTGACGAGGCAAAGCACGTCGCCCGCGTCGAGCCGGTCGTGGTTCCGAAGCACTCCGTAATCCGTCCCACCCGCGACAATGGACGCCTGAGCGTGCGTCGACTTGAACGCGACCGCTTGTCCGATGGTTCGTGCGATGGCGTAGGTCTGCGTTGCCTCAATCAGAACGGGGGCGTCACCGAGCGACGCGAAGTCGCGTAGTATCGATGCTTCATCGTAAATGTCCGACATCGCCGCGCAAGCGGCGCGATCGATCGATTTCCCGGCATCGAGAATTTGCCGATAACCGGTGCAGCGGCAGAGATTCCCCGAAAGCCAGTAGCGAAGCGACGCATCGTCGATTGGCGATTTCGATTCGATCATGCCGTGCAGGGCGATCACAAAACCGGGTGTGCAAAACCCACATTGGCTGGCATGACAGCGAACGACCGCGTCCTGCACCGGTGTCAGCTGGGCCGCATCGCTTTTGCGAACCGGCTCCGCCGCATCGCTTTTGCGAACTTGGAGTTCACCTCGACGGGGCCATTCGCTTTCTCCGGCCAATCCCTCGACGGTCACCACGTGCGTGCGGTCGAGCTGGAACAGGAAAGCGATACAGGAATCGATGGCAAGGTAGCTCAGCGGGGCACCGCCATCGCTGGCGCGGCCCACGAGCACCGAGCACGCTCCGCAGTCGCCCTCGTTGCACACCACTTTGGTGCCGACCAGCCCCAAATCTTCTCGCAGCCATCGCGCCAGGGTCCACCCGGCACGATCGTCCTGAATGGTTTGGCGGGTGCCATTGAGATAAAAAACGATTTCCCGTCGAGGGTTGGACCAGTCGTGAGGATGATCCATCGTCAACCTACGGGAAGAGGGGAAACCTCTCTAAAAGAAATCGGTCCTGAAAACCAGGGAAGATTTGATCGCAAAACCCAGGCAAAAAGCCGAGGCGGTACCGGGTCACTCTAGGGGGGCTTGGGGTGAGGGTCAATCGCTTGGCGAGGAGAGCAAAAGCCCCTTCGGGATGATGGCGGCGATGCGACCGATTGCGTCTCTCAATGGCTTGTCAGCCGCCGCCAGGATTGTCATACTCACCTCCCCGCCGCATGAAGGTACATGCGGTCGTGATCAAGATTTCACCCGAATATTATCTCACGGCTACCGATGGCTCCACGTCCCATGACCAATCGTAGTCGCGCCCGGAAACGGTCGCGGGTACGATCCCGAACGAAGCGGAAAGACCCGATTTTTGTCGATGGCGTTCGCCCACGTCCGATGTATGTCGATTACAAGGACGTTGAACTGCTTCGCAAAATGGTCAATCGGCATGGGCGAATCGTGGGTCGGCGAAAGAGCGGATGCACGGCGGTTAGTCAGCATGCGGTAACTGCCGCGGTGAAGCGTGCTCGCTTCATGGCGCTGATGCCGTATGTCGGTGAATAGCGACCTGATGGCCGCCTTTTGTGGATGGAAGCTCGATGAGTTTTCGCGTCGAGCGACGAGTTGAGTTTCGGGACACCGATGCGGCGGGGATCGCCCACTTCTCGGTTTTCTTTCCGATGATGGAGGCGGCGGAGCACGACGCGCTTCGTCACGTCGGGCTATCGGTCATGCAGCCAATGGCGGATGGAAGCCATTTGACGTGGCCGCGGGTGTCGGCGAGTTGTCAGTACCACCGTCCAGCCCGATTCGAAGATCGATTGGAGATCGAAGTCGCCGTCGAGAGCTTGGGAACGACGAGCGTGTTGTACGCGTTTCGTTTTCTGCGGGACGACGAATTGATCGCGACGGGTGAGTTGACCGCGGTGTGCTGTCTCTGGACGCCGGGAGAGGGACTGGAAAAACGCCCCATTCCCGATGATATTCGTAGTGCGTTGCAGCGGTTGAGTTGACCCATCGATGTCCGGTCGAACCGTTGCCGCGCCTGTTGCGTAGCGTGCAGGTCGCAGCCGCCTGTTCATGACGTTTGGGCACGTGAAAGGTTCTTTTCTGATGCACTTTGATTCTCTGGTATCGCTCTCCAACGCTTCTTTCGGGATCGTTGGCCAGATGACCAACTGGGTACCCGTTTGGCTCACACCGATTTGGGTTTTGTCGTTGGGCATCGTCATGGGCGCGGTCCTTGTCGGCATTGCGCTGGGCGTATTGACTTTGTTGTCGCTGACACCTTTGGGGAGAATTGCCGATTCACCGCGTAGCGCGGTTACGGCCTCGCTGGTATTGGGCGGGCTGTTCGCGCTGGTCCTCGGGATGATTTTCGTGCCGCGTGGTGGCGAGTATCAGGGCATGTTGATCCTTCCGATGATAGTGATCGGGCTGATCGGCGGGTTCGCTGTCGTGTACGGGATGTGGCAACGAACGCGTCGTGAGCTGGGGGCGATCCTGACTGAGGGCGTTGTCCCGTACGTGCTCGCAACCGCTGGCTGTTTTGCGCTGGTCGGATTGGCTGCGACACCTCTGGTTTCGGAGCCTCAGCAGATTATTGGATCGATCTGGCAAGTGAACTTGTTCAGCGATGGGCGAACCGAGGTTGTCCGTCAATTGGACGCCGCCGCGGTGGACGTCAATCCCGACGAATCGCCATTTCAGCGTGTGCCACTTGAGTACGTGATGTACAACGTGGCGGAACTGACGTTGACCAGCGACCGCACGATCATCATCGCGGATGCCGAGACCCCTTCTAAATTTCGCATGACACCGGTCCGCGTCGATGCTGGGGAAACGATCCGATACTTGAGGGAGGAGCGTGAGGCCCCGCCATTGCCGATCGATCCTGACAGCGTCTTCATGCAGAATCGAGAGATCGACCCAGCCACGGTCAAAATCACGTTGGTTTCACGGCCGACGGTCCCCGAGGCGGCATCGATTGTCACGGTCGCGATCATCCTTTTTGGTTTTGTGATGAGTTACCTGGCATTTCGCCAGGCGGCCCCTCGCGTCGCGGCCGTGGCGTTGGCGACGGCGAAGAGTGAAATGGCCCAGCCGTTGTACCTTTTGCTGCTGTTGATAGGACTTTTTGGCGTCCTTTTATTCGGCATCATGCCCTTCAACACGCTGGGTGAAGACATCCGCCT
>JBGTCJ010000170.1:0-5622 GCA_041748895.1 Pirellulaceae bacterium | reverse complement strand
GCCATTGAAGTGCCAGCGCGTGCCCGAAAGGGATACATGTGTGGCGGCGGAAACATCGCGAGTGCCCGCATCCAGCAACATGATCACGAGCAGACACGGTGAGATGAAACTGAGGTGGTTCAGAATGGTGCGGTGCATTCGTGCTAACGATTCGTTGCTGATGGAGTGAGTCGGAAGAGTGCGGGAACTACCCTCATTTTTCTTTGCGAAGTCCGCTTACTTCAACACGTCGAGCTGGAGAATTTTCCCCGGCTAAGTGGAGGTCCGTGCAGGCCAGCCCTTGAGCTCCGAAGTCCGTGGGCGGCTGGCCAACAGCCGTCCCTACCGTGAACCCCTCACGGCTGCTGTGGGATGCGTGGACGTTCAATGAGGTGTCGTGTGACGAACGTGACGACATTCAATCCTGACGGGTCGGTGATGTCGATCTGCGGCGCGAAGACCACCGCCTCGATGCCGACTTTTTCGGCGCGCTGTTTCAAAACTCGGGCGTGATTGGGGTGATGCGCCATGTGCCCGACATGCGACGGAACCTCCCCGGATTCGCTGTTGTGAATGAAGACCGGCGGGTCATCGGCCGACATCAACTCGACCAGATCGGTCACCTTTCGCCGCTGTTGCAATGCGGGCGAATACAGCTCGGCCTCGTCCTTCACGCCGAACGATTTCGCCGCCGAGACCATTTGTTCGTGGCTGATTCCGAGAATCGATTCCCATTTGACCAGGTCGAGAGTCGCCGGGGCGGCCATTCCCGCGGCGCAGGTTAGCCGCGTCGATTCCCGCAAAATGGGGTCCTCGTGGTCAGGATCAGCCAGATCGTCGTGAAATGCCAACCAGAGCGATGCGGCGCCACCCGCCGAACCACCGTAGCATCCGATGCGGGATGGATCGATGTTGTACTTCGCCGCATGGAAGCGAAAATACTGCACCGCACGAGCCACGTCATGAAGGCTGCCGACCGTTCCATCGGCCGATTGGTGGGCGAACCGATAGTTGATTCCGGCGACGGAGATTCCCGCGTCGAGCAGTTTGACGAGCGTGCTGGAATCGTAGAGCAAGGCCTTGTCGCCGCGACGAAAACCGCCACCGTGAATGAAGATCACCAACGGCGAAGGTTGATCGCCTGATGCCTGCCAGAAATCGAAAACGTTCCGCGGGTGATCGCCGTAGTGGACATTCACCCCTGTCGCAGCGACCCCGTTGTTGGCGACCGGATCTCGGCCGATCGCCTGCTCGATTGCGGTCCCGAAGGTGTCGCCCTTGGGACCAAAGGTCTCCGAGGGGATCGAGCCGGCGATGGCGTCAATTTCCGAATTCGAGAGTAGCGTCGACGGCGCCGAATTTGTTTTATCGGCGACCTCACCCGGCCCACGACCATCCGCCGGTTGCTGCGCGGTCGTTGGGTTCGCCAAAACGAACAGGCATGTCAGCAGCGCGAGGGAGAAATGCGTAGCGTGGCGACTCAATCGGTATCGAGCGATCATGGTTTATTTCTCTTCGTCGTGGCACTCGCGTGTATCACCGTCGTGTCGCTCGATTGTAGTCGGCGCGATCGCAATCGATGGGGAAGCCCGCCGCGGTCGACGCCGATGGGCGGGTCAACGGGCGAGGATCAGACGTTTCGACTGCCCATGGATTCCCGCAGGCTGGCATTGGGTAGAACGATATTGGCCAGTGGTTGCCACTGGGTATCGCCTCGCGGCAACGTTTCGCAGAGCAGTTGGGCGTCATCCCAGTCCGATTCGGATTCGAGTGCAAACCGCAGGTCCGATCGATCGAGTTCGGCGGGGACGGGAATGAATCGCATCTGATAGGATCCTGGGGCGTCCTGAAACCATGCCGCGAGGTTGAGGCCATCGGAGCAGGCGATGAGGCGGTCGAGGTTTCGCCTCAATCGTCGCAGCGAATCGGCGTGGCAGAGCTCACCGGCTAACCCAAGATGCTGCATCCGTTGCCAACCGCCACCGCTGGAAAAGAATCCGATGTAGTCGCAATCCGATGCACGCGCGGCCTCGCTCAGGAGTCGGTCGACCAGAACGGGGTCAATGAACGGACGATTGCCCGGAACGTAGACGACCCAATCGGCATCGACGCGATCGGCGGCTGCCGCGAGGCGTTCGACGATGTGCGAGTGAGGCAAATCGAGCACGACGGCACCGGGTATACCCGCCGTCAGAAGTGTGGCGGGCAGGTTTTCACCGCTCACACACAACCCACTTACCAGCGGCGAATCGCTCAACCGCCGCACCATGCGGCTGATCAGAGGTTGCCCTTCGAGATTGCGTTGAGCGAATCTGGCGGCGGGATGACGTCCTCCGGGACTCGAGCAATTTCCGAGGTCGATCACCGCCACGGCCCGAATCGAACTGGGCATTTGGACACTCCATTTATGTCGCCGTCTCGGAACCCGCTAATGGTACCCTCGGCATCCCTAAAAATAGGCTCTGCGATCGAGGGTAAGCCGTTATTGTCCGCGATCCGCAACTCTCGTCCATAGCGAAAGGGTCCAGAGTGTCGAAAATTCGGTGAAACTTTTCAGAAAAGTTTAAGTCTTGGGGTTTCTCGTCCGGAGGCCTTTATGGAATAAGTCGTGTCATGGTCCGGATCGATATCTATCCGCGATGACGAGCTCTTCGGATGGACTTTCGCCGGAATCGGCGCACCGCGTAACACTCGCACAGCGAAGGGAAATTCAGTGACGCAGCACGGGATGCTATGGGTTTCACTGGTCGAGACGGGGCTCCTTCCTTTCCTCGGGTTGGCAACGCTCTTTGGCAGCAAGTTAGTGAGCGGCCCGTGGGCGAGAACGGCCGAGCGGGGATTCTTTGGCGTCCTGATTGCCGTAGCGATCATCACTTGCCGGACCGTGGTCACGCTCGATGATTGTTGGTTGCTTCACACCAGCACTTTAGGCGTCATGATTGTCGGTGCGCTATCGATCCCCGACCGGGATTCGTTCGATCATCGTCGCGCGGTTCGGTTTTACGAATCGATCTGACGCGGTCACGATCGGTGGGCGACAGGCGGTTGCGGTCGCGATAAACTGGGCGGCGATCAATCCGCCCCGATCGACCCACTGAGTTATGAGGTTCTTGACGTGCCACTGCTGATTGCGCTTCTGGGTTGTTTGACCTCATTTCTCCTGAGCGTCATGCCGGTGGTGTCGGCGCAGGACTTGACGGCGCAGGACTTGACGGCGCGAGGTTCGCAGGCGGCGACCGATGCCGAACTCGCCGCGATCCGCGCGATCGGACCCGAAGCGGCTGGGTACGAGGCGGCAACGGCCGCGGCCGGACGGTTGGCACAGCGTTCTTCGGAGGACGCGACGGCCATTCTGGAAGCGATGAAGGACGCCTCGCCGCTTGCCAAGAATTGGCTTCGAATGATCGCTTCGGATGTGGCGGACAATGGCGAGTTTCCGATGTCGTCAATGCTCGCTTTCCTGCGCGATCGGTCGCAGGACGGTGATGCTCGTCACGCGGCGTACCAGATGCTGATTTCGGTCGATGGCGATCTTCGCAACGATTTATTGACTGGCGCCGAGGACGACCCGAGTTTGCCGCTGCGTTATCTGGCGATCGGCGATCGCCTTGAAGAAGCAAAGCGATTGGTCGACGAGGACAAGTTGGATCAAGCGATCGAGGCGTTCCAAATTGTGGTTGCGCTGGGCCGCAATCCTGACCAACTTCGTTCCGCCGCCGACTCACTTGAAAAACTCGGCGTCGAGGTCGATTTGGCCAACGAGCTCGCTCTAGTCCGCCGATGGTGGGTGATCGGTACTTTCGACAATACGGACTCTGAGTCTTTCGCGACGATTTACGCTCCCGAAGCGATCTACCTCGAAAGCGGACGGTTGCCCTCGTCGTGGCTTCGTGACGCGACGCCGATAGGAGCCACAGACGCCGCCGCGGTGGTCCGCCGCGTCACCAGTGATGATTCGTTCGGAATGGTCAATCTCAACCCGGCGATGGATAACGCCAAGGATGCGATCGCCTACGCTTACGCTGAACTGGAATTCACGGCCGACGAACTCGGTGCGCGGGCGCCCCTGGCGGCCGAGGCGAGGCTAGGTTGCATCAACGCCAGCAAGGTCTGGGTGAACGGGAAACTCGTCACCGCCAACGAGGTCTACCACTCGGGTACACGGATCGACCAGTACGTGGGAGATTGCGTGCTCGTGCCGGGGACGAATACCGTGTTGATCAAAGTTTGCCAAAACGCTCAAACCGAGCCTTGGGCCCAGGATTGGCAATTTCAATTTCGATTGACTGATCCGACGGGCACCGCGATCCGTCCCGCCTCGATTCAGGAACCCAAGCCATGAGC
Organism: Pirellulaceae bacterium; assembly: GCA_041748895.1. Classification (GTDB taxonomy): domain Bacteria; phylum Planctomycetota; class Planctomycetia; order Pirellulales; family Pirellulaceae; genus UBA6163. Next base: position 1,299 of record JBGTCJ010000170.1, on the reverse strand, counting down.
CGATCTTCGATTCGATCGCTTGCGACCGCCCCTGCGAACGGCAATTCGCCTGGGATCCCGATACGTTTGCCTCTTTGCGGGATCGTGGTCGTCGGGCTGCTGGGTGTTCTGGTTTCAACACATGCGGCGGTTGCGGAGTCGAACTGGCTGGCGTTTCGCGGAGACGGGGGTCGGGGCGCGGCGTTGAAGTCGTATCCGCCCGTCGATTTCGATGTCCCTGCGGGGAAGAATGTCGCCTGGAAGACCGCAACGACCGGAAGGGGGATCGGTGGGCCGCTCGTCATTGGTGACCTGGTTATCGTGACCGGAAATGACGGCGAAGACCAACGCGATATTCACGTCGAGGCGTTTGACACAAACAGTGGAGAGCGACGTTGGATCCGTTCGCTACGCAGCACCGGACGGCCCTTCACTCACCCCACGGGGGCGAACGCGTCACCCACGTCCGTCAGCGATGGCGAGCGGGTGTTCTCGCTGTTCAGTTCCTGCGACCTCGTTTGCTTGACGACCGATGGTCAACTGCAATGGGTTCGAGGGCTGGCGCTCGATCACCCCAAGACTGGTAACGATGTCAGCATGAGCAGTTCGCCGGCGGTCTGCGGCGGCGTCGTGGCGGTGTTGCTCGAGAATCAGGGTGATTCTTTCGCGGCTGGCATCGATGCTCAGACGGGTGAGACCCGGTGGCAAATCGATCGCACTCGTCAGTCCAATTGGTCGAGCCCTCAATCCGTCACGCTCGGCGATTCGACGCCCGCGTTTGTATTTCAGGGCAGCGACGGTGTCAGTATCGTTCGCGCTAGCGATGGTGAGCTGCTGCATCGATTCGCGATGCAAAGTGATCGCACGTCCTCGGCCACCTTCGCGCCACCAATGATCATCGTTCCGGGAGAAGAGACGACCGCATTGCGGATCGACTCGACGGGCGTCGAGGTCGCGTGGAAGAGCAATCGGCTCAGGCCGCAGCGATGTAGCCCGGTGGTGGCCGGTGAGCGGATTTATATCGGCCGCGGATCGGTCTTGATGGGCGGAACGATGGTCGACGGCGAGGTCACTTGGCAGAAGCGTCTACCGGGAATCGAGACCGTCTGGGCCACTCCGATCGCGACGGGATCGGGCATCTTCGTGTTTGACGCCGGTGGAAACGTGGCGGTCGTGCGAGACGATGGTGAGGATGCCGAGGTGATCGCCCAAAGCGTGATTGGCGAAGCGATGCACGCGACGCCCGCCGTCGTCGGGGATGCGATTTACTTGAGGACCGATTTCGCCGTCGTCAAGATCGCGTCGTGAGCAAGGCGATCG
>JBGTCJ010000169.1:0-5906 GCA_041748895.1 Pirellulaceae bacterium | reverse complement strand
GCGCCGGCCTGGTGTCGACCTCGCTCACGGCAGAAGTGTCAGCGTCACGGCTCGCAGGTCCATCACGTGTCGCCCAGGGATGTCAGTCGCGCGAATCGTCAGCGGGGCTCGCCCTCGGTCGAGTCGGATGTTCCCCAAGTCGAGCGCGCGGAACTCCTTCATTTGAGACTCCCCCGGCGGGCGCGGGAGCGTGTCCTGATTCGTGTACAGCGGAGGATCCCAACCGGGAACGACTTTTCCCGTCACACGTTGTTCACCCACGCTGAGCTCAATCGTCGATCCGGCATCGTCGATTGGACAGGTGTAAAGCAACTCGACGTGATAGTCTCCTGTGGTCGCGACATCGAGCTCCCATACCAGCGAATCATCGACGCTGGTCCAGTCGACGAAGTAGGAGCAATTCGGGGCGCTTGAACTGCGGCGAACCATGCCTCGCGGTTCACCATCTCGCGCGGGAATCCACGTCCGCGGGAACTCACGGTATCCGACCGGTAGCGGCCGCGGGTCAACCGATGCGCCGCGGCCCTTGCCCCCCCGAGGCGAGCTGTCGCCGGCGGACCCGACCTGCTCACGCCAAGTATTGACGGCCATCGACATCTCGTTGGCGACCGACGATGCCTCTCGGTTGATCGCCTTGGTTTGGCCTGGGTCGGCAAGCATGTCAAATAGCTGGCCCTTCTCGTCCAGGCGATACTGCTGCGTTCGGGCACTGATCCGCCCGTTCCAAGCCGAAAAAATCGTCCGATCGGGCCACGACGCCTCACGGCCCTTCAGCAGCGGCGAGAGGTCGATACCGTCGAGCGGCTTGTCACCGACTCGCGATACTCCGGCCAATGAAGCGAGGGTCGGAAGCAAGTCGATGGCACCGGCAATTTCGTCCACTTGATGCCCTCCCTCCAGCTGATTGTTCCAACGGATGAAACAGGGCGAACGGACGCCACCCTCGTCAACCGATCCCTTGCGGCCCTTCATTCCCCCATTCCATCGCCAACTGTTGGGGCCATTGTCTGAGAAGTAAACGACGATGGTGTCGTCGGCGACACCGAGCTGTTCCAGTTTGGCGAGCACTCTGCCAACGTTCCAATCCTGATTCTCGACCATCGCCAACGCACAGCGTGTTTGGTCGATATCTTCTTGATCGGGCAACGTTCCCCTTTGTTGGATCGGCTTGCTCTTGAAGCGTTGCCAGTACTCGTCGGGGACCGCCCATGGAGAATGCGGCGTGGTGAATGGGACGTAACAGAAAAAGGGTCCGTCGTGATGGCGCTCGATAAAATCGATCGCTTTGTCGGTGCAAAGGTCGACGATGAAACCACGTTCGCGGACCGGATTGCCATTGTGCTCCAGTGGCGGATCGAAGTACTCGCCCCAGTGCCCTGCGGTGTGACCATAGTATTCGTCAAAGCCTCGCCCCATCGGATGATACGGAAACTGGCTTCCGTTGTGCCATTTACCAAAGGCTCCCGTTGCGTATCCGGCCTTCTGGAACGCGTCGGCGATCGTCCGTTCATCCAGGTCCAATCGCTCCTGCCCCGTCGATACGCCGTAAACACCCGTGCGAAGGTGATAACGTCCAGTCAGCAACTCGGCCCGCGTCGGCGAACAAACCGGGCAGACGTAGAACCGATCGAGCGTGACGCCGTCGTTGGCGATCGAGTCGATGCTGGGGGTTGAGATCTGTTGATTTCCGGTGGCACCAAAATCACCCCAGCCGGCGTCGTCAGCGAGAAAGATCAAGACGTTGGGACGATCCGCTGCGTCGATCGTTGCCGCGATCCCAATCAAGGCAAAAAAGATCCACCGATGCACAAGGGGGAAGGTTTTCATGGCAGGACCGACTCCGCGGGAGGAAGTGAATGACGAGAGAGTTTCTGGAATCCATTCTTACTCAGTAAGCCCATTCTTGCTCAGTGAGCATCTGGACCCACTAGCATACTCGGTTGCGTTCACCGCCGCCCCACTCGTAGGAGTCCGCTCCGGAAACCGCGATTGCCCTAACGTCAAATCCTCGGTAGTGAACGGATCCAGCGAAAAAGATCGTCGCGCGATTCGCTTCCCTTGAGAATCGCAAAACCCGACTGGTCAAGCTTTGCTAACCAATTGGGCGTCTCCTCACCGTCGGCCATCGGAAGAAAAATCTGCAAAGGGGAATTGGGATCGTTTTCCCTGAGGCGAACAGCCGGCGGCCGAATGCCGGGGCGGACCACCAAGCCATCGAAGGCTTCGGGCCGCGCCAGTGCGACCGCCATCGCCATGGTCGCACCGATCCCGTCGCCCTGCCCCGACAGGACCTTTGTGAGCGGATCCAAGGGGTACTGTTTCGCGAGAGCCGCCGCAACACGTGAAGGAACATCAATCTCACTGGGTTGCCAACGATCATCCCGCGAAGGCGACACGAAGGCCACCAGAATTCCCATCGCTCGAGCGTCGCTGACCCAGCTTTGGGCAAATGGCCTCAACCCTTCACGACCTGGATCGACCAAGACCAGCAACAAACCGAGCATGCTCGATCCCGCGCCTGGCTCGATTTCCGGCGCGACCAGTAGAACGTCGTTATCGATGTCGGGTAGCTCGAACTCGGCCAATTGCCATTTCTCGTCATCCGATGCGAGTTTGTACCGCATCGATTCTGGCAACTGCGTGACCGGTCGATCTGCGACCGCCGCCGTCGAGATCGATTCGGTGATAACTCGGTTGTCGCGTCTCAACTCGATTGTCAGTGGTTTGTCGGGGTCAGCGGAAAAAACTCGCCGACGAAACGACTGAGCACCGTCGGGACGGACCCCATCGACACTCAGTACAACGTCCCCAACCTCGACGCGACCTGCGGCGGGTGATTCCGCAAAGACCCCGGTGACCACGACCTCGGATCCGTCGGCCTCATCCGCCGTGTCATCAACCGCATCATCAATCATCGGGCGGTCCTCGACGTGGAGGCCGAGCATTTGCGGACGCAGTACGGGAATGGCTTCGACCAGGGTCAGTTCGGATGAAATGCTCTCGCCTTCCCGCGCGACCTCGATCGCCACGGAGTCACCCGCATCTTTGGCGCCGAGCAACTGCTTAATCTCGCGATGGCTGAGGACCCGGTGTCCGTCGATCGATCGAACTTCATCGCCAGCCAATAGCCCCGCCTGCGCGGCAGGAGAGCGAGGGCGGACGGCCGCAATTTGCGTTGATTCGACGTACGGATCATTTTGCTTGGCGACGATTCCGAGAAGCCCGGGGCGGATATTCTGGCCCGCCCGCAATCGATCAAGTCTCGCCACGATCTCCCCCGAAGGGATAGCAAAAGCAATTCCGGAATCGTACCACCCGGTCGCATCCTCGCCGGCATCATCGGGTATCAGCGGTACCATCAATCCCAACACTCGGCCCCGCAGGTCGATCAGCGGACCTCCATAAAAAACGGCGGACACCCGCGCATCGGTTTGCAAGGCGAGTCCCCAGACGCGTTCTTTCGCGCTCAGGACTCCACTCGACACCGCCACCGCGTCACCCTCGTACCTGCCAACCGCAATCACGGTTTGACCGACGGAGGGATCGACGTCCGAAAACTCGATCGGAGGAATATCGAGGTCCTCCGCTGACTCGAGCAGGACGATTTGTCTCGCCTGGTCTTTGGCGAGGATCTTTGCAGTCGATCGACGTCCGTCCGCTGTAACCAGCAGAATCGTGGTCGCCTCGTTCTGAGTGATCAACGAGGTCGCAAGGAAGTGTCGCGGCGAGTCGATCGCGACTGCGACCGTCGGCGCGTCATCGGCGATCTCTCCCCCGCTCTGTGCAACCCCGAGCCTCTCAACGCGGACCACCGAATCGGAAACGCGAGCCACCGCTTTGCGAATCGCGGTGGCTCGAATCTCAGCCAACTGATCGGCTTGGACTCGCGGAAGCCACGTCGCCGTGAGCACCACCCACGCGATCCACGCGATGGCCGGCAGGCCGGTGATTGGTGAGAAATAGCGCATGCTCAAAAATCCCTTCGAATCGAAAGCGGTCATCCAACGGCGCCCAACGCGACCGTGTTCGACGTCACTTGATCATGAACGTCTTGGGCTCTTGTTCCATCTCCTGCTCCCACCGCACCAATCTCTGCTTGAGATCGCTGACGATGTCCGGATGCGTGTAGCAGAGGTTGCGATGCTCGGAGATATCGGACTGGAGATCGAACAGAAGGTCCATGGTCCCACCGTCGTCGAGATATTTCCACCGCCCATGGCGAATGGCCCGCATTTTCCGGTTCGACCGATCGATTCGCCAATAGAGCGTTCGGTCGACCGGAGGTTGATCCGGGGCGGGTCCGAGCCGAGGCAATAGGTCGATGCCATCGAGGACGTAGCCGTCCGGTGGGCTGGCGCCAGCGGCCGCGAGAAAAGTCGCTGTCAAATCCATCGTGATCCCGACCTGTGGAGAGATTGAGCCGGCGGGCAACTTCCCTGGCCAACGCATCAGGCAGGGTACGCGAATGCCGCCCTCCCATAGCGTCGCTTTGTGATGGAACAGTGGCCGATTGTCCGACCAACGTTCGCCGCCATTGTCGCTCGAAAGAACCACCAAGGTTTGATCGGCCAACCCCAGGCTATCGAGTTGGTCGAGGATCATGCCGACGCCGTCATCGACCCGCTCGAGCATCGCCTTGTAGATCTCGCGACTGCCATCATGCATGTTTTCCGGTGTGACCATCGGGTCGGGTCGATCGGGAGGCTGGAAAGGAGCATGAACCGCGAGATGCGGCACGTAGAGAAAAAACGGTCGGTCGCGGTGATCGCTGATAAAGGCCGCGGCTCGCTGGTTGATCAAGTCGGTCAGGTAGCCTTCGGCCTTCGAAAGCTCCAAACCGTCTCGGAGCGCGTAAGTTCCGTCGAAGTAGACGTGGCGGTAGTAATCCGCATGACCGAGCAATTCGCCGAAGTATTCCTGGAAGCCGTGGCGTAGCGGACTGAACTCGTCGTCGTACCCGAGATGCCACTTGCCAAAGGCGCCACAGTGATAGCCCACCTCGTGAAGCATCTTGGCGATCCCGGGCTGCGAAGCGGGAAGCCCGATGCCCTGATGCATGTGGTCGACGGTAATCCACTGGTCATCTACCAAACGATGACGATTGGCGGTGTATCCCAATGCCCATTCGAATCCGACTCGCTGCTGCCACCGGCCGGTTATGAATCCACACCGGGTCGGTGAACAGACGGGTGCGTTCGAATAGAAGTCGGTCAACTTCACCCCCTCCGAAGCGATCCGGTCGATATGCGGGGTTTGGATGTCGGTGGAACCCATGCAGCTCAGGTCGCCGTAGCCCATATCGTCCACCAGAATGAAGACGATATTGGGACGCGACTGGGCCGCCGCCGATCGCTGTTGCGCCACGCAGTCGCTGACATCGAGTGCCCACGCCGCAAGGCATGCGAGAACAGTGATCGCTTGAAATACGCGAGGGAGCCACCGAGGGGTGTGAGGAAACTTAAGCACGGCTTTCACAAGGTTTCGGAGTCAAGATGAGGTTCAGCCACGGCTTGAATTGTAGTCTCCCCAAGTACCCGACGGTCGTGTCTAGGCAATCAGCAACGAACTCCTTATTTTGAGAGTTTCCCGTTGGCGGGATGAACCTGCCAACCATCGGGTACCGGTCTACCCCGAAGCGGCGGTTTGGATGAGCGAAATTCTGCTGCACTACAAGCGGCCTGATCCCACGACCTGGGTTTACCTCTCCTCGTTCTTGACGATCGGGCTATTCTTCGCCTTCCACCGCTTTTGGTCACTTCGCAACCTCGACTTGATCCTCTTGATCTTGCTAGCACCTGGGTTGCTCATGGTCCACGAGGGACGTCGTCGTCAGTTGACGCAGTTGGAGTTGGCCGCAGCGACCGCGCAGGTCGAGAACGAGGCTTTGCAGATCAGTGGCGTGACAG
>JBGTCJ010000168.1:0-19566 GCA_041748895.1 Pirellulaceae bacterium | reverse complement strand
CGACCGCACGAGCCGAACCGGCGGGAATTGCCCCACTGGGTAACGGTCTCGAGGGACGCTCACGAAGATCCTCGTCGAAGTCAGCGAGATCGTTGAAAATCATGCCTGCCCAGTAGAGCGAAATGCCGCAGAGCACGATGGCGACCAATCCGCCTATCGGCTTGGGACCGCCGGCGGCAAGTAAAAACGCCCCCAACAATTGGGCGATCACAGTGAATACGGTGGGGATACGCAGCAACTGCATCCAATCGGCGAACCGGCCCCGACGATGGGTCGAATTGTGGGTCGGGTTGTCGTCGGTCATCGCTTGCGCCCTGATGGATAAGCCGAGAATTCGCCCATCTTGTTGCTAGACGATTGTGCAAGGTTATCACTCTACCCACGGTTTGGCACCGGGGCTCCGCGCTGGCGACCGGCTCGGATAGGGTGTTGAGATACCAATGCGGTGCCACAATCGCCGAAACCGAGCCTCATGACTTCCAATCCGCCTGTCAAAGCCGCCGAGACCCCGGTGGACCCCAAACGCGTTACCACGCGAACGCTCGCCAAGATGCGTCGAGAGGATCAGAAGATCTCGATGCTAACGGCTTACGATTTTCCGACCGCGGCGATCCTTGACGCCGCGGGGATTGACGTGCTCCTGGTTGGCGATTCGATCGCGATGGTTGTACAAGGGCATGACAACACGCTCGCGGTGACGCTCGAACAAATGATCTACCATGCCGAAATGGTGGGCCGGGCCACTCGCCGGGCGATGGTGGTCGTCGACCTGCCGTTTCCCGAGGGAGTCCTTTCCATCGAACGGACGCTCGAAGCCGCGTCGCGGATCCTCAAGGAAACCAAGTGCCACGCGGTCAAGTTGGAGGGTGGGGCTGAGCAGACCGAACGTATTTCCGCGCTCGTTGCCGCCGGAATCCCGGTGATGGCGCACGTTGGCCTTCGGCCCCAAAACATTCATGTCGATGGCGGGTACGTCATCCAACGCGACTCCAGAAAGCTCGTGCGTGACGCCCAAGCGGCCGAGAAGGCCGGCGCGTTTGCGGTTCTGATCGAATGTGTCCCCTCGGCGGTCACCAAGAAAATCACCGAGTCCGTCAACGTGCCGACGATCGGAATCGGCGCCGGAGGATCGACCAGCGGGCAGGTGCTCGTGACGCACGACCTGATCGGACTGACGTCGGGATACCTGCCACGATTCGTTATCCAGTTGACCCAGGTTCGAGCGGCGATCACCGAAGCCGCGATCGAGTACCGCAGCGCGGTCGCCAATGGAACCTTCCCCGCATCCCAGCACGAATTCAAATGACGCCAGAGCACGCACCCATTCGGTGTCACGATTCGCCGGAGTCGCTCGACGCCGACGTCCTCGAAATGTTCCTCGACCTCGCAGCCCGAAGCATCGACGCTCGCGGTCGCTTCCGCGTCTCGCTTTCGGGCGGGTCGACACCTCGGCGGCTCTATCGATCGATCGCCAAGGCCGATCTCGATTGGCAACGAATCGAATGGTTCTGGGGTGATGAAAGGAATGTGCCTCCCGACCATGGCGACAGCAACTTTCGCATGGTCCGCGAGGCGCTGCTGGATCCCGCCGGAATTGCGATGAGTCAGTGTCACCCCATTGCCGTCCGCGTCGATGAGCCCGAGATTGCCGCCGCACAGTACGACGCCGAACTGCGGCGGATCTGGGGTCGAGAGGTCGATCTGCCCGATTGGGATTTGGTGCTGCTGGGAATGGGCGACGACGCGCACACGGCGTCATTGTTCCCTCACACCACCGCGCTAGGTGAAACCGAGCGGTGGTTCGTGGCCAATTGGGTTGAAAAGTTTTCGGCCTATCGTTACACGCTGACCCCGCCAGCGATCAATTCGGGACGCGAAATCTGGTTCTTGATTGCGGGGGCCGACAAGCGAGAATCGCTGGCAAGGGTTCTCGGGGACGAGATCAACCCGTCGCTCTATCCGGCACAGTTGATTCGCCCCTCGCAGTATTTTGTGACACGTGACGCTCTCGCGGACGCGACTTGATTTAAACTGGGGCTTCGCTTTTTTGACCGAACACGATCCGGCGGCTGGCATGGCCCACTGCAACCACGACGCCGCCTCCTCCCCCGACCCACCGGCAGCCAAAGACGGGGTTTCGGATGGTTCCGCCGGTCAGCGGCCTCGCGAATCGCGGGGGGCACTCCCCACAGGTGTCGCGATCCAGTGCTGCCATCATCACCACCATCACCATGGCGATGGTGCTCATGGGACTGGCTTTCTCTCGGGCGAACGAATCGAACTGGGTTTTGCGATCGCGTCAGCCGTGTTTTTGAGCACCGGTTACGCGTTGTCGTGGCTTCGGCCCGATGCCACCCTCGCTTCGCACTTCTGCTACGCGTTGGCCTATTTTTTCGGCGGATACTTCGCGGCCGTTGAAGCCGTCACGGGTTTGACCCATCGCGTGTTCGCGATCGACTCGCTGATGGTCGCCGCTGCGATTGGGGCGGCCATTCTGGGGCACTACGCCGAAGGAGCCTTGCTGCTAACTCTGTTCAGTCTTGGGCATGCCGCCGAACATTACGCAATGGGGAGGGCTCAGCGCTCTATCGGGGCGCTCAGCGCGCTCCGCCCGACAACCGCCACGGTCATCGATCCGGCAACCGAACGATTGCAAGAAGTCGACATCGCGGACCTCGTCCCAGGTGACCGCGTTCTAGTCCGTCCCGACGAACGAATCGCAGCAGATGGCGTGATTGTCGAGGGAATGAGTAGTGTCGATCAGGCCCCCATCACGGGAGAAAGCATCCCCGTCGACAAGAGCCCGGTCCAAGGCTTCGACCCCTTGCGCGACGACGATCGGATCATCGCGACGTCTCACAAAGTCTTTGCTGGCACAATCAATGGCGGCGCGGCCCTGCAAATCGTGGTCACGCGAGCGGCCGACGACATGACACTGGCACGGTTGATTCGCCTGATCACCGAAGCCAAAACTCGCCGCAGCCCCACGCAACGATTGACCGAGTCGTTCGAACGGCTTTATGTGCCGAGCGTTCTGATTTTTGTCGCGGTTCTGTTGTTTGCGTTTCTGGTCGTCAACGAACCGCCGTCCGCGAGTTTCTATCGGGCGATGGCGGTACTCGTCGCCGCAAGCCCCTGCGCGCTGGCGATATCGACCCCCAGCGCCGTGCTCAGCGCGATCGCCCGCGGAGGTCGCGAGGGGGTGCTGATCAAAGGTGGCGGCCCGCTCGAGGAACTCGGCCGAGTGACGACGATCGCGTTCGATAAAACGGGGACGCTCACGCGAGGCAAGCCGGAACTCGTTGAAATCCTTCCGCACGGGGGGGTGGCTTGGGAAGAGCTACTGCGGGTTGCTGCGGCGGTTGAGCAATCCAGTCACCACCCCTTGGCTCGTGCCATCGTGAGCGCCGCTGAACAACGTCTCGCATTCGCAGGCGTTTTGGCCGACCCTCCGATCACCAATCGCAGAGACCCACGCGTCGAGCGGTCGGCGCCACCGCCCTCGACGGCAGATAGCATCGAAAGCTTGACCGGAAGCGGCATTCGTGCACGACTCGAAGGATTACCCGTCTGCATCGGAAACGTTCGGCTTTTTGAGGATGCTCAGGTGTCGCTTCCACCAGCAATCTTAGAAAGTGTGCGCGAGCTAGAGTCTGCTGGACGAACCGTGATGATCGTTCGCCACGGCGACGCGTTCCTCGGGGTGCTCGGATTGCTCGACACCCCGAGGAACGGTGCACTCGACGCCACCCGAGCGCTTCGGCAAATGGGAATCAAGAAATTGATCATGCTGTCGGGCGACAACCAACCCGCAGCCAACGCCATTGCTCAACAGGTTGGATTGGATGAGGCGCACGGAGGGCTAATGCCCGAAGAGAAGCTCGCCGCTATCTCCCGGTACAACGCGTCAGAGCCCACCGCCATGATCGGCGACGGTGTCAACGACGCTCCCGCGATGGCCGCGGCATCGGTCTCGATCGCGATGGGAGCCGCAGCTTCCGACGTCGCCCTCGAAACGGCCGACGTGGCGCTCATGTCTGATGACCTGGGAAAACTCCCTTTCGCGATCGGACTGGGCCGACAAGCCTCGAGAATCATCCGCCAAAACCTCTGGATCAGCCTAGGGATGATCGCGGTCCTGGTCCCAGCGTCGGTATTGGGTCTACGGCTCGCCGTCGCCGTCGTTTTTCATGAGGGGTCGACGCTACTGGTTGTTCTCAACGCCCTCCGCCTACTGCGTTACCGGCAGTAAACCTACGCCTGGAAGGAACTTCCGCATCCGCAAGACTTCACGGCATTGGGATTCTCGAAAGTAAAGCCCTGCTTTTCAAGACTTTCGTGCCAGTCAACTGTCGTGCCGTCCAGGTAGAGCGCACTTTTCTTGTCAACGACCACTGGAACTCCAAAGCAGTCGTACTTGCTATCGACTTTATCGTCGAAAGAGTCGTCGAAGTTCAACGTGTAATTGAAGCCGCTGCAACCACCGCCAGCTACTCCGATACGCAGTAGCATGCTTTCGTCGAAGTGATGTTCCTGCTGGAACCGGCGAACTTCTTGAGCGGCCCGTTCGGTCAATTTAACTGCCATCGAATGTGTGCCCTCGGGAGACATATCGGAAAATGGAATCAACACGCCATTGTATTCACGGCGATCGAAACAAGACAAGCGACAATCCAGGTCGGACCGCAGGTCTTCGCCGGTCGCCACGACCCCACCCCGCAGCCACGAAATGTTTCCTTTCGTGCCTCAATGGTGGTATCATGCGCTACCGGACAGACCGAAGACCCTGATTCGGCCTCCCGCACCCACCCGCGAACACTGACCCACCCGCGACGAAGTTCTCTCCCCGGAGCCGACACAGGGCGTACCGTCGATGGGGCCGCGGGGCCACCTTGAGCTGCGTCCGAACTGCGGCGTTGTCTCTCCCCATGTGGGTATCCTCCGAGATGCCACCGTTCGGACCAACGCGACGCATAAAGACATTCGAATCGATGATCCACCCCGCCCTCCCCTACCGTTTGAGTGCCCATTTCCGTTCGCGACTGATGGGCCGGTTGGTAATCGTGTCGCTGCTGATAGCGACGGTCACCAATTCCTCTTGGGGAATCGAATCCGACGCATCTCAAGGCGATTCCGCTCGAGGGACCGCAGTGGACGCTGCACCCGCGGCAACGCAGCGATCGCCACTGGAGCTCCCCTCGTCGGTTTCCACTTACCTGGGTCAGCACTGCGTGGATTGCCACACCGGGGACCACAGCGAGGCCGATCTAGACATTTCGCAACTCGATTTTGACCCCGATCAGCCGGCCAATTTCGCTAAATGGCAGCGCATTCTTGAGCGAGTTCGGGATGGCGAAATGCCTCCGGATGCGGATGCAAGACCTCCACAAGCCGAGACCGACGCGATGCTCGCGAGCCTGACGCGACCGCTGCTCGACGCGGATCAAATCGACATCGCCTCCAAAGGGCGAGTTCGAGGCAGGCGACTGACTCGTACCGAATACGAAAACTCGGTTCATGACCTGCTCGGAATCGATCTTCCCCTGAAAAACCTACTGCCAGAGGACTCTTCGGCGCACGGCTTCGAAACGGTCGCCGATAGTCAACAGCTCTCTCATCATTTGTTGGCGGTTTACCTCGACGTTGCCGATCTCGCGTTGCAGGAGGCGTTCGATCGGGCACTCCACGGAGACCCTGTTTACGAGCGATTTTTTGATCCGAAAGAACTGACGACGAAGGTTCGGGCCAACTATCGGGGCCCTGACTACCGCGATGGGAAGAGCATTTCCTGGCCATTGGTGGTGCCGTTTTTTGGAAGGATGTACATCACGGCGGCTCCGGCCGATGGTTGGTACCAGGTCACCCTGCGCGACGTTCACGCCATCAATCCGAATCGAGACGGCGTGGTTTGGGGTACGCTTCGCTCGGGTTGGTGTGACGCCAACTCTCCGATGCTTTATATGATCGGATTGGTTGAAGCGACGAAGACCCCCCGAGACCTCGTCTATCAAGCTTGGATCAGAAAGGGAGACAGTTTGGAGCTGCGTCCCAACGATGCGGAGCTTCGCAGGCCGCCGCAAGGCGCGAAGGGTGGCAACGTTTCGTTTGTTGGACGGGACCTGGAGAAGGACGGTTTCTCCGGGATCGCCCACCGAGGGATCGAAGTCAAGCGAATTCAAACCAATGCCGAGGCGTCGGGCATTTGTCGCCTTCTATTTGGTGATCTGGCACCGGAGAGCCTGGTCAACCCGGCAGGACCCGAGCTCAATGGCGGATCCGAGGTGATGACGGAACTTGTGAGCCAGTTTGCTCAGAGGGCCTTTCGACGCTCGGTGAAGTCCGAAGAATTGGCCCCCTATTTGAGCATCGCTGAGGAAGTGATCGCCGAGGGGGATTCTTGGATCGAGGCATTGCGCTCGAGCTACCGCGCGATCCTTTGCTCACCAAGGTTTCTGACGTTTATCGAACCTGCCGGAGCCTTGGATGACTTCGCGATCGCGTCGCGTTTGAGTTACGCGTTGTGGAACAGCATGCCCGATGAGCCGCTGCTGAATCTCGCCGCGGAGGCAAAACTGAGTCAGCCCGATGTGCTCCAGGAGCAGTTTCACAGAATGCTGAACGACCCACGTTCCAAGCGATTCGTCAACAGCTTCGCTGATCAGTGGCTCAAGCTCAATCAGATCGACTTCACCACGCCCGACACCAAACTGTACCGCACGTTCGATACGGTGCTACAGGAATCGATGCTCCAGGAGACGCGTGCTTTCGTTGCCGAGCTGATTCATCACGATCTTTCGGTGACGAACCTCATCGACTCAGACTTCGCCATGGTCAATGAGCGGCTGGCGCGCCATTATCAACTGCTTGACCGACGATCGACGTTGAAACTGGTCCCGGGTGAAGGCGTTCAAAAGGTCTCGCTGGCTCCGGGCCACACCGCGCATCGAGGTGGACTGCTCACACAGGGGGCAATCCTCAAAGTGACCGCGGACGGGACCAGCACGTCGCCGATCGTCCGCGGCGTGTTTGTCAACGAACGAATCTTGGGCGTCCACATCCCGCCGCCTCCGCCTGGTGTCCCCGCGGTCGAACCGGACATTCGCGGAGCGACCTCGATTCGTGATCAATTGGACAAGCACCGCTCGAACGAGTCCTGCGCGGCCTGCCACAAAGTCATCGACCCACCTGGCTTTGCGCTGGAGAGCTTCGACCCGATCGGCGGATGGCGCACACGCTACGGCATCGATGGCAAAGGCGTGGCGATTGACCCGTCCGGACAGACGCCCGCCGGTGAAGCGTTCGATAACCTTTCGCAGTGGAAACAGATTTATGCTCAGCGTCCTGAGCAACTGGCGATCGCTTTTGCTGAGCAGTTCCTCACGTATGCGACCGGCGCGCCGATTCGTTTTAGTGATCGAGAAACAATCAAGCGGATGGTCGAGGACACGGCGGAGTCTGAATTCGGGATTCGATCGATCATGGAGGCTTCACTGCTCAGCCCCGTATTCGTCAACAAGTAGTGTTTTTGAATAAGTAGCAAACCCAGTCGATCCATTCTCAAACGATTCCATTGGTCTTCCGCACGCTCCCTAGAAATTGGCACCGCTTCCATGATCACCCCCGCCTCCGTCACCCAGCGTCACCTTTCGCGCCGCACCGTCCTTCGCGGCTCGGGCGTGGCATTGGGTCTGCCCATGCTCGACGCCATGACGCCCGCATTCGCCTCGCAAGCGCAAAGCAAGAGTGCGAAGCGATTTGTCGGGATCAGCCTATCGCTCGGTTTGCACAACCCGAATTTGGTTCCCGAAACCGCAGGGAGGGGTTATCGCCCATCGCCCTACCTCGAGGGACTCGAGGACATTCGCGATGAATTCACGGTGGTTTCCGGGTCATCGCATCCGGGTGTCACGGGAGGGCACACCGCCGAGGGGAGCATCTTCTCGGCCTGTCCCAATGCTCGAGGTGCCACGTCGCGAAACACCGTTTCACTGGACCAGTTGATGGCCAAGCAACTTGGTCATGAGACGCGATTTCCATCGCTTGTGCTCAACACCAACACCCAAAGCAGTCCGTCGTACACCGAAAACGGATCGATGATCCCCGCGGAGAACAACGCACTGCGACTATTCACTCGCCTGTTCGTGAACGATTCCCCCGAAGAACAACAGAGGCAGGCCGAACTGATCCGCCGGGGGCGAAGCGTGATGGATCTCGTCGGCGACGAAGCCAAGGCGTTGCAACAGCAGCTTGGCGCCGGCGATCGAGAGAAGCTCGACGCTTGGTTCAGCAGCGTTCGAGACCTCGAGCAGCGAATGGTGGCCAACGAAGCCTGGACGCATCGACCCAAACCGAGCGTCGATCTCAAGGCCCCCGCCAGCATCCCCCGGGACAACGAAGTCGCCGTCAAGGGAATCTTTTTGGACATCGTTCAGATGGCGTTGGCTAGCGATTCGACGCGATTCGTCACACTGCATGTGACTGGCAATGCGGTCAACGGGATCGAAGGCGTCAACACCAGCTACCACAATCTTAGCCACCATGGTTTGGATGAGGACAAACTCCGGCAATTGGCGATTGTGGAAAAGGCGACCATCGATCAGTGGGGAGACTTTCTGCGAAAATTGAAGGAGCAACGTTTGCTGGATGAAACGATCGTCGTTCTGACGTCCAATCTCGGGAACGCCTCGAGCCACGACACCAGGAACATGCCGGTGCTCGTCGCCGGCGGTGGATTCCGGCACGGCGGGCACCTCGCTTTCGACCAAAAGAATAACTACCCACTTCCAAACCTTTACCTCAGCGCGATCCAGCGACTCGGCCTCGAGATCGATCGATTCGCCACGAGCACCAGCACCATGACCGGTTTGGAGGTCGCGTGATGAAATCGATCGGGCTGTGGATCGGATTGTTCGTCTGCTTCGCCGTACCCGCGGTCGGCCAGGATCAGCGTGACACGAAGCGCCCCGCGGCTGACGCGAAACGGGCGAAGGGTGCCGAAAAGTCAGAGACCGCGTTTCGCTGGATCAACGAATTGCCCGCCGATCGTGTCGGTCCACTGGCACATCGCACGTTCTTCAGTGAGTCCAATCGGACCGACGTGGGTTACTACATTTACCTACCTCCAGGATACGAGAGCCTCGAGAACGCTTCGAACCGGTATCCGGTCGTCTATTACCTCCACGGCGGTCGACCAGGCGGCGAGCACAAGGGGACGCAGATGATGCGATTCATTGCGCCCGCCATCGAGTCGGGTCGCGTACCGCCAATGATTTACGTGTTCGTTAATGGTGGTGAGGTCAGCCACTACGACTTCCCCGCGAAGCAGTCTTTCGGTGAGACGGCCTTCGTGAAGGAGTTGATTCCTCATGTCGACGCCAACTATCGCACCATCGCCAAACGCGAGGGACGCGGCTTGGAAGGATTTTCCCAGGGAGGACGTGGAGTCGGAAGGATCATGTTCAAGTTCCCCGAACTATTCAGTTCTTGCGCTCCGATGGGCGGTGGCCAGCAACACGAAAAGCACGCTTCTCAAAACGAGGGGCGCGAGACCAGTGGTGTTCAATTTGAGCCTGGTCACAACACCTACGATTTGGCTCGCGAGTACGCTGAATCGAGAAAGGACTCATGGCCGCTACACATTTACATCGCTGTCGGACGCAACGATTACAACTACGAGGGTAATCTTGATTGGAGCAACCATCTCCAGTCGCTCGGCATCGATCACGAGATTCAGATTGCCGGTGACGCACCACACAGCGCCGTCAAGTGCTACGAGCAACTCGGCGACGCGGTGATGCTATTCCATGCAAAGAATTTTCGCCGATAGGATAGGTTTGTGTCGGGTACACCATGAAGCTTTTCTTGCTGGTTTTGGCAGCATCGTTGATCTCGCCGCTCTGTGGCAGGGCCTCTGCTGCGAACGCTCCAAACATCCTGGTGATCCTCGCGGATGACCTCGGTTTCAGCGACCTCGGCTGTTACGGAGGCGAGATTCCGACGCCCCACCTCGACGGGCTCGCGAGGGACGGCGTTCGGCTGACCCGCCTCTACACGATGGGCCGTTGTTGCCCGTCGCGCGCCAGCCTGATGACAGGGCAATATCCGCACCGCGTTGGGCTCGGTCACATGGTCAAGGACTTGGGCCTGCCCGGCTATCGAGGCACGCTGTCTGAGGACTCCCGAACGTTCGCTGAGGTCCTCAAACCGGCCGGATACCGTTGCTTCCTGTCCGGAAAGTGGCACTTGGGCACGCCTGATCCGACCGCGCACGGGTTCGAAGAATTTTACGGCACCTTGGTTAGTGCCCAAACGTTTTTTGACCCATCGCACTATCTGCGACTTCCCGTTGGCCGAGAAGCGAAGTCTTACCCGTCGGGCGAATTTTACGGTAGCGACGCGGTAACCGACCACGGACTCGAGTTTCTCGACGAGGCACGACGTACTCCCAACGATCCCTGGTTTCTTTACCTCTCCTACCACGCGCCTCACTTCCCGCTGCAGGCCCGATCCGAAGATATCGCACGGCACGTAGAGACTTATGCGGTCGGTTGGGATCGCATCCGCGATGCGCGGCTGGAGCGGATGAAGCGAATGGGAATTGTCACAAAGAGCACCGCTCTGTCGCCCCGATCACCCTACACAAATTGGGAAGAGGCGGTGCGTGCCGACAACCCGGCATGGGATCGGTTGCCGGCGGATCGGCAATCCGACCTCGCCCGTCGGATGGCAATTTATGCCGCGATGGTGGAAGTCATGGATCGCAACATCGGCCGCGTGATCGCCTCGCTTCGCGAAAATGGTGAACTGGAAAACACATTCGTCATCTTCCTTTCGGACAACGGTGCCTGTGCCGAATGGGACCCGCACGGTTTCGACGGGAAATCCGGGCCACACAACGAGCTTCATCGGGGTAGCGAACTGGATTCGATGGGAGGCCCCGAGACGTACCATAGCGTCGGCTCGGGTTGGGCCAACGCATCCAATACCCCGTGGCGACTTTACAAACACTACATGCACGAGGGTGGAATCAGCACCCCATGTATCGTGCACTGGCCTCAGGGTTTGCGGCAACGCGATACGATCGATCATCGCCCCGCCCACATCATCGACCTGCTTCCGACGGCCATGGTCGTGGCGGGAATCGAAGACGCAGGCCCTTTGCCGATGCCCGGTTCGAACCTGTTGCCGCTGCTTCGTGGCGAGCCACAGCCCGAGCGGACGCTCTACTTCGAGCACGAGGGTAACCGCGCCGTAATGGATGGTCGATGGAAACTGGTTCGCAGCAAAGCCGGACCTTGGGCACTGCATGACATCACCGAGGACCGAACGGAGCAAGTGGATCTAGCCACCACGCACCCGGAAATCGTCAGGCGACTGGCTGAACAGTGGCAGACGTGGGCTGAGCAGCAGCAAGTGGTGCCGGAGCCGAGCGACTATCAGGTCGGATACCTCAAGTCGGCCATCGACTAGTTGCAGTCGATATCTCGCGTTGGTCTCGAACTTACGCTCGCCGCGACCGCTGCTAAACTGTTCGGCGACATCTTCTCACCCGGTTCCACCAAGACGATTCGGAGCGGTCGCTGTGCTTCTCAAGAAGTGGTTCCTGCGCTACGGCAGGTCGTTCTCGTTCGTCGGTTTGGTTTTCGCGACGCTATTTTTTGCCGCATCGGTGACGCCGTCTTTGCTTCCCCGAAACCTAATCTTTCAGGGACTTCTTTCTGGCTTTGCGATCGCTTTCGGCTACGGCATCGGCGTCGCCCTGCTCTCCCTCTACGGGTACCTCGAGATACCGGTTCCAGACCAAGCTATCCAGTCGCGGCTGAAGTGGGTGACCGCGGTCATCGTCGCATTGACGTTCGTTTACCACCTGCGGCAGATGACCTATGGGCAAAACTCGCTTCGAATGCTCATGGACATGGAGCCGCTCGCGAGCGCCTACCCCTTCCGGACCGCCGCGATCGCGATCGCTTTCGGAGCGATCTTGATTGCCGCGGGGCGAACCGTACAACTTTCACTCCGGATCATTTCCAGGAAACTGAGGCGTTTTCTTCCGCGAAGGATTGCGTTTCTATTGAGCGTCACGATTGTCGGTTTCCTACTTTTTTTTGTGGGCAATGGAGTGATCGCGAGAGGTCTGCTCAATGCCGCCGATCGCTTTTTTCTGGCGGCGGACGAATTGATCGACGAGGATGTCGAACAGCCGTCGGACCCAATGGCCTGCGGAAGTGCCGAGTCGATGGTTCCTTGGGATTCGATCGGGCGTCGGGGAAAAAACTTCATCGCCGGTGGCCCCTCAAAATCCGACTTGGACCAATTCTGGGAGGCCGAGCGAATGCAACCGCTTCGTGTCTACGTCGGGATGCGTTCAGCGGAGACCAAACGTGAGCAGGCGAAGCTTGCTTTGGAGGAGCTCAAGCGGGTTGGTGGGTTTGATCGTTCGGTTTTGATCGTGGCAACGCCCACCGGCACCGGATGGCTTGACCCCGGAGCCGTCGATACCGTCGAGTACCTGCACGGCGGCGACACGGCCATCGTTAGCATGCAGTACTCCTATCTCCCGAGCTGGATCACGATCCTCGTCGATCCCGAGCGTTCGATCGAATCAGCGAGGTACCTGTTTGAAGAGGTTTACGGCCACTGGAAAACGCTGCCACGAGATAGCCGGCCGAAACTCTACCTTCATGGGCTCAGCCTCGGGTCGCTCGGATCGGAGGTTTGCTCGCCTTGGTACATGATCTTGGAAGATCCCCATCACGGGGCGGTTTGGAGCGGTCCACCCTTCCCCAGTCGTCAATGGGCATCGATCACGCAGTCGAGAAATTCGGACACGCCCGCATGGTTGCCCCAATTTCGAGACGGTTCGATGGTTCGTTTCACCGCCCAAGAAAACAGGCTCGAAACGGGGCAACGTTGGGGCCCGGTTCGTAACGTCTACATCCAATATGCCAGCGACCCGATGGTCTTTTTCTCACCCGACCTGGTGATCCGAAAGCCGGCCTGGATGAATGGCCAGCGCGGTCCCGACGTTTCACCTTACTTGCAGTGGTACCCTGTGGTGACGTTTCTTCAAATCGCCTTCGACCTGCCAATGGCGATCAGTGTGCCAATGGGATACGGACACAATTACTCACCGGCACACTACATCGACGCATGGATCGCCGTGACCGATCCGAGTGATTGGTCCACCGAAAAGACGGCACGACTTACCGATCTGATCCAGCCGCAGACACCCTAGCGTGGGACGAGTGGGTGGCCAGAACCGGATACGCCCATCGGACGAAATCGCGTGGCCCGATACGTGCCCGTCACAAGACTGACAAACGCACCAGTTGCTTGTCGTCTCGGAGGGCATTGGCTGCGACCGCTCGGCGTTCCAGATCGGGATCGACGGTCTGGTAGAACACGTCGCGTTGTCTAGGTTCATACCCGAGTTCGCTAATCGCATCGCGAATCTGCTGGAGCGTGAGGAAGTGGACTGTCCCCGCCTCCGCGACAACGTTCTCCTCAATCATCAGACTTCCCATGTCATTCGCGCCGAAGAGCATCGCCAATTGTCCGATCTTCAGCCCCTGCGTCACCCAACTGCTCTGGATGTTCGCAAGGTTGTCCAAATAAAGTCTCGCGACCGCTTGTGTCTTCAGGTACTCAAATGCTCCGACGGGAGGGATCGCGGCGAGGTCGGTATGCTCGGGCTGGAAGGTCCAGCAGATGAAGGCCGTGAACCCGCCGGTTTCGTCTTGCAATTGGCGAATCCGACGCAGATGCTCAACCCGTTCTTCGAGCGTCTCGACATGACCAAACATCATCGTCGCCGTGCTGTGGCCACCCAGTTCGTGCCAAGCCCGCATCACGCCCAACCAATCGTCGGACATCACCTTGCCACGGGTCAATTCGGCCCGCACCCGATCAACCAAAATCTCGGCCCCGCCTCCGGGGATGCTCCCCAGGCCGGCTTCCTTTAGGCGAATCAGAACCTCTCGGATCGGTAACTTGTTCACCTTTGTGAAATGATGCAGCTCCGGCGGACTGAATCCGTGAATGTTGACGCTCGGGCACTCCCGCTTGATGTCGCTCAACATCTGCTCGTACCAATCGAGCGTGAATTTGGGGTGGAGCCCGCCCTGCAGCAGAATCTGGTTGCCACCGAGTTCGACGGTCTCTCGCGTCTTCTCGATCAGCACATGCCGTGGGAGGACGTATCCCTCGTCACTCTTGGGTCCTCGGTAGAAGGCACAAAAGTGGCACACAGCTGTGCAGATGTTGGTGTAATTGATGTTCCGATCGATGTTGTAAGTCCGGTAGGACTCGGGGTGCAAACGCCGCGTGACTCGGTCAGCTGCGTCACCGATTGCCGCAAGGTCGTTGGACCGCAGCAACGACACTGCGTCGGCGTCGCTGATGCGATCGCCCTGAATCGCTTTGTCGAGAATCGCGCGGATCATGGTCGGGTCGAGAGAGGGAAGGAATCGTTTAGCAAACCGCCAACTGTGGCGCGCTCGCGAAATCGCGTGAGCCCTTCGCGTTCACGCTCACCAAGAAAAAAGTGAAGATGCTTCGAGAAGTACTGGTGAAGGTCATGAACGGTCAATCCATGGGGACCGGCCTCTCGCTGGGAAATTTGGTCGAGCATCGTCAGTCCCTCGTCGCGGGACTGCTGCAAGGCGTCGATCAATCGGGGGTCATCAACCCCGGGCCGCGCCACCCACATGGCAAACACGAACGGCAATGAAGTCCAATCGACCCACCGCTGGCCAAGATCCCAAATCTCTTCGTAGACACTCGTCGGCGGGTGCATGGCGCGGTCACCGATCACCAGGATCGCATCGGCGTCGGCCAATTCCGGATCACTCTCGATCGGCAAAGCGGTGGTCTCGGGAACGATCCCGAATTGTTCGCGAAGCAAAATTCGCACCAACGTCGCACTGGTACGACTCCCCTCATCGAGTGCCAAACGCCTGATCCGCGAGATTCGTACCCGGCTGAGCATGCGAACGCTCCAGACCGGCCCATGGCAGGCGATCGCGGCGTCCGAAACGATTCGGTACCCGCACGCTTCGACACGCAAGTACTCGACCGATGGAATCAACGCCACATCCAACCTGCCGGCGATCAAATCATCTGCCAGGCGGCTGGGAAGGTTGAAGCTGAGCGACCCGATACCGGCCAATCGCTCGCGCAGACCTTGCACCAAGGGACGAGTGTTTAAGTAAGATACCGCACCGATTCGTAGCATCTGACGATTCTATCTGGGTTGGGGCCGGCAAGCCTCATGTCTGCTTATTCAACCGGGATCCCAGACGCGGGGCAACTCCCGACGCGTTGCTCGTCTTTCCAAGTCACCCGTCGAACTGGCCAAGACAAAGCGTAACATTCTGCCCTCCGAAGCCGAAGCTATTGTTGAGGGCGTAGTTAACCTCGGCTTCGCGAGCTTGATTGGGGACGTAGTCGAGGTCACACAGTGGATCGGGAGTCTCGTAATTGATCGTTGGGGGAAGGACGTTATCTCGGATGGCGAGCAAGCAAACGATCATTTCGGTAACGCCGGCCGCGGCGATCAAGTGTCCCATCATGCTTTTGGTGCTACTGACGGGCACCTTCTGAGCGAACTCGCCGAAAACCTGTTTGCACGCCAACGTCTCGACCTTGTCGTTGACCTGGGTGCTGGTGCCGTGCGCGTTGACATATCCGATCTGCTCGGGCTTGAGCCCGGCATCCGCAATCGCCATCCGCATCGCTGCAATCCCGCCATGACCATCGGGTGGGATGTCGGTGATCCGGTAGGCATCGGCGGTCGTTCCATACCCCAACACCTCGCCGTAGATTATCGCGCCCCGGCGTTTGGCCTGCTCGAGTTCCTCGAGGATCACCATCGCCGAACCCTCCCCGAGCACGAATCCATCTCGGTGACGGTCGAACGGCCGACTCGCTTTGGTCGGAAGGTCGTTGCTTGTGCTGAGCGCGGTGAGCAGATTGAACCCCGTGACGCCAAAGGGATGAATCATGCTGTGCGTTCCGCCGGCGAGCATCACGTCGGCATCGCCGCGACGAATGATTTCCACCGCTTCCCCGACGGCTTGGCTACTGGCCGCGCAGGCGGTCAGGCAGTTGAAGTTGGGGCCCTGGGCGTTGAACATCGCTGCCAGATGGGCGGCCGGCATGTTCGGTTCCTGCTCAAGTTCCTTCGCGGGATTGAGCATCGATAATCCAGCCGCGATGAATTTGGCCGCGTCGTACTCGCCCTCCTCCATGGCGACGGCCATCATCTTGGTGAAAGTCAGAAAATCTTGGTTTCCTTCCCCGCTACCCAGATAGATCCCGAAGCGAACGGGATCGAACGCCCAATCGGCGATCCCACTGTCGGCAACCGCCTGCAACGCGGCGCCGGCGGCAAACTTCGTGTGCCGACCACGATCGCGCCAGACCTCTGCAGATTCCCCCGTCTGCGCGATATCCCAACCCTTGACCTCTGCGGAGATCTTGGTCGGAAAGCCGCTTGCGTCGAACAGGGTCGTCGGTCCAACACCGCTCTTTCCCTCGCGCAAACCGTTCCAAACGGTCTGGACGTCATGGCCCATCGGGTTGATCATCCCAATACCGGTAACAACGACTCGACGCCGCATCGCGTTTTCGACTCCCAAGGAAGTGACGGACCGCTCAGGGCGGATCATAGCTTATCGGACAAATCGAGCGGCTTACCTTGAGCATCGACGGCCACGTCGAACATTTTCATCAGGCGGAGCATGGTTCCGAGCTCACCGGGATTAAAAAGTGGTCCATCCGCGAAACGTTGATCGTCGAGGAATGCGAACATCAGATCGATCTCGGCCTGCAAACTACCGTCGCAGTGGCTGGTTCCCGACGCGATCGCCCCATGCTCTTGCGTGCTCTCGAGAACCACACGGTAATGCAATTGGTCACCCGGTTTAGCAGCCTGGTGAAACACCGCCTTGCCAACCTTGGCCAGGACCACCCGTTTCTCCCAACCGAAGTGTTCGGCGAGCAGGACCCCGCCGAGCTGCGCCATCCCCTCAATCACGAGGGTCGGCGGAAACATCGGAAATCCTGGGAAGTATCCATCGAGCACTTCCTCGGCTAGCGAGACATTCTTCAAGCCGCAGGCGTGGCTTCCACTGACAAACTCCGTGAAACGGTCAACCCACATCCAACGCATTTCGGCTGCCGTCCCCCGATTGAATTCTGCCAGCGTGAGGGCTTCAGCCGCCAATCCTGGTTGCCACATAATTGCACATGTCCTGGACTGTCAGCAAGTTGCCGAAATCCTGAACCCGCGGGTTCTGCTCAAACTTGGACAGATCCGCCCAGGGCATTCGCCGCTTGAGCTCTCCCATGCCTTCACCGGTTACGATCCCATCCTTGACGAATTGGCTGTTGGTGAGAATGTCTTCGGGGGACAAATCCTCACGAGGAATCGTGATGTTGAAGGCTTTTTCCAGCTTGAAGACGATGTCAAGAAAGTCGATCGACTCCGCACCCAAATCGCCCACTAGAGTGGCTTCAGGCGTGACTTCGTCATCATCCACCCCGAGCGCGTCGACGAGTGCGGCCTGGACTTTCTCAAAAATTTCTTCGCTGGTTGCTGACATCAGTGGGTTCCTTGAAAAATGATCTTTGGCGATAGTGTTCCCGATCGCCGCCGATCTGAAAAGGCGGCAGGCGACAGGATCGGCCCTGAGGAGGACGTGTCTTAAGCCCCCAAAAAAACATCGCCGAAAAGCTCGACGAATTTTTTTCGTGCCAGTTGCCTCACGATCTCGTCTGTACCGAGCCTGGGTGGGTCGCCGGTAGAGCACTTTTCCACGATCAACCTGGCCGAAACGGTCGTTTTGCCGTCTTTTTCCGCCACCGCCTTGACGGTCACGGTCGTTCCCTCCTGCTTGACCCACTGGGCCGTGATCTCGAGCGTCTCGCCTGGCGACAAAAAATCGCCAAACTTCACCCCGCGAGCCTCGCGGAGTAGCAAGGTGGGAGATTGAAACCCGTCGCCAGTCCAAACCATCCACACCGCCGCCTGATGAAGTGCCTCGAGCATCATCACGCCAGGCATCACCGGAAATCGAGGAAAATGATCCTGCAAATAATCCTCGCCCTCTCGCAGCGTCCGCCGACCGACCAGTCGCTTGCCAGGTACCAGTTCAAGGATTTCATCAAGTTGGTTGTAGCGCATCTTGGGGCCGATATCGAGTTGAGCAGGAGGAACGTTCGACAAGAACCGTTTGGTCATTCCTCAGGTGATTAGCCCTCGGTCGGATTCGCCGCGGACGCGGGTGTAAATAAGTAGGACGCTAGCTTTTCCACGGTCTCGGGCGACTGCAAACTGAGCTTTCCGAACCCGGGTACGGCCCCAACCTCGACCGCTGATTGCTGGTGCTCCTCGTAATTCGATACCAGCATCACCGGCACCTGCCCAACGTCTCCATCGGACTTGATCGCGCGGATGACCTCGATCCCGTCGCTGTAGTCCCGATCGAGCTTGCGGTTCACCGTCACCAAGGCCACATCTTTCTCCCGAAGCATCTTGAGCGTGTCCTGCAGACCATGCGTCTGAATCACCGAAACGTCAAAATGCGATTGGGCCAGTTGGCGGATCGCGTGGAAATCAGGACCGCAATTGCCACAATCGATCAAAATCTTTGTCATTCGCTGTTTCTCATAGCCGGAACGATCCGCCTACGGCTTCGCAGCCGTGGACTCCGAGATCGCGTAAAGCATCGACCGGGTATGCACGTAGAGCGTCCCCCCTGCGGCCACCGGAGTGCCATACATGCTATCGCCCATGTTGATCACGTCCACCGGTGTTGATTGATCCGACCCCAGGCGGAAGACCGTGACATCTCCATCGGTGTCCGCGATGTAGACGTGTCCCCCCGCGATCAACGGACTACCCCAGGTGGTGGCCTGCAAATCGTAACTGAAGTGCACCCGAGCGTTGCCGCGGCCGTCACCTTTGGCATCGAGACAGTGCACGATTCCCGAGAGGTCGGCGATGTAGAGCAAATCGTCGGCGAGGCTCGCCATCGCGATCGTGCGGTGCATGGTTTCTTCAAACCGAAACGTTCCATCGCCATCTTGGTCGTGGCGGTCGTAATGCCAAACGACCGCCGAGTTGGGATTGGAGATCGCCCGTTCTTGCTTCGAAGGATCGACCGCTTGTCGGGCTCGGTGCGGCATCACCTCCCATTGCCCGCGTGTGTTCGCGACCGCCAATTCGGCGGAGACGTCTCCACGGCGGGTCGGGTCAATGCACCAAAGGTGACCATCGCCCTCGCCGTGATCAGGGTCCTGACCGACGGCGATGTAGACCAAACCGTCGTGCACGACCGGTGTTGCGACGAGGTAGTTGCGGTCGCCCACGCCCCCGCCCGACCACAGCGATCGCTTGGGGTTGCAGTCGAACTTCCAAAGCAACTTGCCACGCCCGCTTTTCCCTCGATCGGCTCGGAAACTGTAAAGAAAGCCATCGCCGCCTGGGAAAAGCACTTAATGCACTCCACCCAATTCCGCCACCGCCGGGCTGCCCCATTGACCATGGAGAATGTTCTCCCCGGG
>JBGTCJ010000167.1:0-3106 GCA_041748895.1 Pirellulaceae bacterium | reverse complement strand
ACCGCGACCGGCCATGTTCGACTGACCCGCCAACAAGATCAAATGAAACTTCGATGGATCGCTCGGAACGACGGGAGTGTCACCCGCGCAGGACGCGGCTGTGTGGATAGCAAGCAGTAAAGCAAGTGGCATGTAAGCGGTCGGATTTACCATGGAGTCGACTCGGCGCTTGAAAAAGAATGGGGAGGGGATCGCGGTCGAGGGGATCGCTATTTCCACCCCGGTAAGGAGACGGTGGTTCGGTAGTTGGAGTCGTTGCAATCCGGATTGCGGATCGGCGCATAAATCTTGTCACCCTTGAAGGGCTCGTCTTGGGTGTAGATCCAAACTCGCTCGGTGTCCCACAGAATGATCTCGTCACGCGGGTCACCGGTCAGATTTCTCACAGCGGCACAGAGGTCGGGGTGTCCATCATCGGGAAACATCACGGCGCGGCGAAGCTTGCCATCGATCATTCCGCCCTCCTTCGTGTTGCCTGAGAGCAGAACGAATTCAACGCCATCACCCCGCCAGTTGACGGGCAGCAGCGGGCTGCCACTGTGAATCGGCTCCTCTTGCTCGAGGATCTGACCATCATGAGTCATCAACGTGACGATTCCAGGGTTCTTCCAGAAATTGACGCACATGAATTGCAGGCCAGGAATGTCCTCGCGGAATTTCCCGATTGCCGCCGCTTGAGCGTGGCCAAGGCGTATTTGTCGCCGGATGACTCCGCTCGCGTCGACAATCAACACCCCATCATCGCTGCACGCGTAGTACGCGAGCGGCGGTGCGGAGAAATCCGGCGAAAGGTTCGCGATTGCGATCGCATCGGCGTGATCGCGCATCTGGTCATCGACACTCCACAACTGCGTACCTTCCGCGTCCCAGAGTGCGTATCCGGTGGCAAGTTGATCTCGATCACCCGGTTTGCCCGGGACCACGTAGGGGTAGTGCCCGAGCATGCCCTGACCCTTCCAGAGCATCTTCAGGTCATTGCTAAACACCCAGAAGTTCCAATAGCGATCCTTCAAGATGATTTCACTCGCGTGGTCATCGCCAACGAAGTTGGCAAACGCGATGCTGTCGCCACTGCTAAGATCCGTGGGCCAGTTGGGAGGTACGCCCTGAGGAACCGAGGGGTAACTTTCAATTTTGGGAACATCGATCGACGCCTTTACCGCTCCCGTGCGTCCATTGAGGATCTGTAGCTTTCGGTCGCGTGCCAGGACGACTTCGTTAAGGCCATCGCCATCGACGTCATGGATCTGAAACGGCGTGTCGCATGTGAGCAGGCCGCGCGACGGATCGGGTGTTCCGATCTGCCAGATCACGTTTCCTTCCAAACTGACCGCGGTCAAACAGCTGATTTCGACGGCGGCATCGCTCTCGCCATGTCGATAGTTCTGGCCGATCAGCATGTCGATGACGCCATCACCGTCGAGATCTCCGAAACGGACGTTCCGGCCGGCTCCGAATTCAGGCGTCTCGAAGCTTTTCCAGAGTTTTGGCCTCGGATTGGCGGCCTGCAAGTCGGCCAACTCACTCTCGCGTCTGCGTATCCTCTCGTCGATATCACGCTTGGTGGATTCTCGCACGCTGGCGCGGAAGTCTTCGAACCTCGCGGGTAGGTTGGCGCCGAAACCAACCTTGCCCTTCATGATCTCATCACTTCGTGCTGACAACACCAGACGATCGTCCACGAAGCCACGGATTTCGTCTCCCTCATTTTCCACCCGCAGTCGATAGGCGCGAGAGTTATCGTACGTGTATGGAGCGGTTGCCAGCTCGTTGAAGTGCGCGACTCGAAACGAATCGTCGATCGGCTGTTTGAGCAACAATCGCACGGTATCCCCACCGTGCAGTGCAAAAAGGTAGTGGTGGCGATTCGTGCGATAGCGAAAGATCAACCCAGCGAGTTCTTCGATCGAACTCGGTTGCACCGAGACCTCCACGCTGCAATCGGACCACTCGGGGTCGCCCGTAATGAATGTCGGCATCAAGAGTTTGGGAGCCAGACGGCGGTGCGGGTTGGAAAGCACTTGTTCGATGAACGGTCGGCCATCCTGTGAGCCTGCACGCCACGCATCGAGGTAGCAAATCGCATTGTTCCAAGGGTCGAGCGGTGTGCCTCGGTGGGCGAAGTAGTGATATTCCTGAATCGCAGGGTTCAGACTTCCGATTGGCTCGCTCAACATCCCGGCGGGATAGCGAGAGAAGTCATCCTGAATCAGATCGACCTTGGGATCTTGACCCGTGAGTGCCGATACGGCCGAAACGGCGACGGCGGCCAAAAGAGCGAGTCTCGGGATCGTGAGTGTGATCATCGTTGAGGTATTTGCTTTGAGCTAGCTAGAAAAGATACGGCGGACAAAAGAATACGCGATCAGTGTCCACCCAAGCAATCAATTGCAACCGTTTCGCCTAACCCATACGATGCAGACCGCGATTTATACCGACTAGCTCGTTGGCACGTGTTGGGGATACCTGGAATGTCTTGGTTCGGCCAGTGTTCGATGGCGATGCTTGTGGTCTTGCTCGCGATGGCTGGAAATACTTCGTCCATCCATGCCGACCCGCCTCAACTACGAGTCAGTGATAACCGTCGATATTTGGCTCTCGAAGATGGCCAGCCGTTTTTCTATTTGGGGGATACGGCGTGGGAGCTGTTTCATCGAACGACCCGCGAGGAAGCAGAAAAGTATTTGGCCGATCGCGCGGCGAAGGGCTTCACAGTCATCCAAGCGGTGGCCTTATCCGAAGAAGATGGATTGAATACGCCGAACTCCTACGGCCATATCCCCCTGATCGACAATGATCCGGCGCGTCCGGCCCACAGCGAGGGCGGCAACAACGATTATTGGGACCATGTCGATTACGTCGTGGACAAGGCAGCCTCTATGGGGTTGTATATTGGGATGTTGCCGACCTGGGGCGACAAGTGGAATCTTAAATGGGGCGTTGGCCCGGAGATTTTCACGCCGGAGAGTGCCGAAGAATACGGTCGATGGTTGGGAGAGCGGTATTCGGAAAAGCCTATCATTTGGATCCTCGGCGGAGACCGTCCCGTCGACAACGATCAGCACCGCAGGATCATCCACGCGATGGCGAAGGGCATTAAACAGGG
>JBGTCJ010000166.1:0-7229 GCA_041748895.1 Pirellulaceae bacterium | reverse complement strand
GAGCCGCCTCACGCGAGTTGTATTCATAGTCATGGACGGTAATCAGCCTTGCGAATGCGTCCTGGCTTCGGATGCGATGGATCCGCTCGTTGATATAGGGAATGTCACAGCGCCCATAATCCAGGGCCTCTTTGGAAACATCCCACGTCACATTGCTGAACGCCTGATATCGAGCGATGACGTGGTCGAAGTAGCGGTTGTCCCCAGCGGAATACATGTCAGGCCAATTCACCTGCTTGTTCCATACATAGATCATCAGGTGGGCTTGCAATCCGAGTACCTGCATCGTGGCAACCACTCGGTCGAGGTTCTGGAAAAGCTTCGCATTGAGTGTCGAGAAATTCGGTTCCTGATTGGTTCCGCCAAAAGCTGAGTATTCAGGCCGGCCGTAGAAGTATCGCGGCGGCACATCCTGGGCGATTGGCCACCCCACGTCGTACGCGTAGACATTCATGACCACATGATTGAAGCCGTGGTCCCGGACGTGGCGAAGGATCCGCTCCGATTTGGGAATACCATCGGGATTGTCGTAATCGAGGGCGAATAGCCAATCGAGTTCGAAAGCCAATAAGAAATGCGGGCTGCCATCTTCGCGGACAAACCTCTGCGGGTGGTTGGGGTCGATGACCAGAGCACCGCGTTGGTTTTCTCTCGTATTGGGAGTGGTATCGACCGTTCCGCGGAGTCCGCTCAGTGGGGGATA
The DNA here is from genome assembly GCA_041748895.1 of Pirellulaceae bacterium. Lineage (GTDB taxonomy): Bacteria > Planctomycetota > Planctomycetia > Pirellulales > Pirellulaceae > UBA6163. Next base: position 6,526 of record JBGTCJ010000166.1, on the reverse strand, counting down.
CGAAGAAAACGTTTCGAAAGTCCAGCGTCCGACGACGTTTGATGAGAATCGGCTGATCCAACGGTCACCCGTGTCGAAGAAACCTGGGATCTTCATCCGTTGACCGCTGGGGCCGATGTATATCGCGCCGAATTCAACGTCAAAAGGATTGGACGATTCTTCCAACGTGGCACGAAAGCAGATATCGGCGACCTGCCATTGTTCGACCTCAATCTCCGAGCTTTGGGCATGTTCGACGCGAACGGTCGAAGCGATCGATGGCGCCCCGATGGCGACGGACGCGAAGATGGCAGCAGCCAACGAGAACCAGAAGATGCCTCGATGGCCGTGCGTTTTGCCAATGATCATGCTTTCTCCTGCCATGGGGGTGACGAAGACCCCTTTTCGTTAGCGAATGCGTTGCTCTCCACCGCCATTTTCTCGTTGGTGAATGGTCAGTGGCCATCCGGGAAATTGGTTCTCGGGATTCCCATCGGTTGGATCGACGAGGAACCGAAATGCTTCGAGATGGTACGTTCTCGCCTCTGGATCGATCGTCACCCTCGCGAATCCACTCCCCTTCTGATGCGCGCGATCGTATCGGTTCTGTTCGGTCGCGACCTCGGGGTTACCGACGGCATACACGTACGCACGATTGCCCAGACCGTCGATGTATTCGCCCGTGTTAGGCAATCCATGGGCGGGACGATTTTGGTGGGGTATGGCGACTTCATCGGGTCGCCACCAACGGGGATAGCCGACTGCGATCGCGGGCGTGCAGAAGGACCAAATGCTGTCACGCTGCGCATTGACCCCATACTGAACCAGCGAGGCGAGGTGTTGATCGCCATTGACATGCAGCGCCATCGATCCCTCGAGGCTTCTCAGCGCTTGGTTGCGTTTGGACTGGGGCCATCCACCGCTGTCGAGATCGGCTTTGAGAAATCCGTCGTAACCACCATGGTGAGTCGCGATGTTCGCAAATAGCGTTTGGCTGAGCAGCACCTTCATCGAGTGACCACGCCAGTCGCTTGACCACTCCCGAAGGAACTCTTCCTGGCGGTCACCCAACAGGACCAGATCGGGTTGATCGAGTTGGGAGGTATCGAAATCGGGCGATTCAACGTGGTCGGCGCGGCGCGAGTCGGTTTTGACCCTCTCGGGACCGCTCTTGAATTGTCGATCGGCGATGATCGCGAAACTGACGTCGCCGTAAACCAAGTCACCGTGATAGACGCTGATGTTCTGCTTGACCGGTTTTCGATCGGCAAAATCGGGGTGGTGGGACGTGCAGGTGGCGTGCACGACATTGACCATTCGTGCCGGTTGGGCGTATCCACCTCGCGAGGAGGCCCCTTTGTCCTGAGAGAAATCCATCGGTGCTCCCTCCTCACCCCAGACATTCCCCTGAAAAACATCGTGATCGTCGGGCAGAACGACCGTGGGGCGCGACCGCATCGCTTCGCCAAATGCCCAACCGAACTGATAGTACTTTCGCAAATAATTGAGGATTGCCGGTTCGGCCGGCGCGCGAATGATTCCGTAACCACCATGGCTCTCGTAAATCTGATCGCCTGAGAAATATAGGAGGTCCGGATCGAGCTTGAGAAGGTTTTCGGCAACCGGCGTGTAGGGGAAAGCGTAGTCGTTTTGGCAGGTGAGCGCGGCCATTCGCAGCGGTCTGCCACTCGGATTGGGCTTGATGGTACCTTCGCGGTAGCTGATCGATTCGCCGCCCTGGCGATTCCGCTCCGCATAGACGAGACGGAAGCGGGTCTCTTTGTCAGCCCTCCAGTTGGCAACGCGATGGGTCGCGGTCCACGCGTCGGTGTCGAGCGGGGCTGAACCGACCGAAACCCATTGGCCCTCGTCCTCCAATTGAAGTTCAACCGACTGAGCATCACGCTCGCCCATCGGTCCGGTTATCGCCGTGATCTTCATCACAAAGCCGTCGCCTGATCGTGAGTCGGTGAGCGTGTACATCGACCAGAGAATTGGACCGAAGCGGCGTGACTCGTCGACCGCGATGGCATCGCCCGAAACCGTCCATTGATCGAACCGGAATCGGCTTCCCTGATCCGCTTGAAACCGGGCTTCGTAATTGCTCACCAGCGAGAGGTTCCCGATCACCGACTCAGCATTGACGTTCGCCGAGACCGAACCGAACGACTGGCCGTCAACAGATGCGGCCGAGAGCGTCAAGCGATAACCAGCGGCGGAGGGCTCGCCGACAAGTCGCAGAACCACGGGGGCATCCCCGCCGTCGGACCAAGCGACCGCGCCGGTATCGAGCGGCGTCCGCGTTTGGCCCAATGTCAATCGGCCCTGGATGATCCCAGCGTTGATCCCGTCGCGGGAGAAGCAGTTCGCGCGGTAATCGCCGATGTCACTGACGACGCCGATTCGAAATCCGGCACTGGGGTCACTTGAACCTCGTTGGACCATCGCGATCCGTACCGACATCTCAAACGGCTTGTCGGGGTCGGTCAATGAGTGGGTCAGCAGGTGGATGTTGCGATTGCCGCCGCCCGACTGCGACTCGGCCGCACCGTCAACGACCCTCCAATCCTCCATCGGATTGGCCCAGTAATCGGCGCCGAGCCAAACGCGGTCGTGCATTTGGCTCCAGGGGGTTTGGGCTTGAGCCGGAATGCAAATGGCAAGGACGATCGCGCCCGCGGCGGGACCGAGTGAGATAAACGAGCGGATCATGAGAGAAAAGACCGGCGAGAGGACTCAAGGGTGGGAACCGATACTAGTCACGGGGACTCGCCAGTATAAACAGATCGCTAGCGGATCGTTAAAGCACCGGACCGCCGCGATCATCCGCAACCGTCCGCATGCTCGCGCATGGCGGCTGGTAGGTCATACCAGCCGTAAGCGCTAGCGACCGGACCGTGGGATCGCTTTCTGTCCGCATGCTCGCGCATGGCGGCTGGTATGGTGCCAGCGACCGGACCGTGCAAACCATACCAGCCGTAAGCGCTAGCGACCGGACCGTCGGGATCGTTTTCTGTCCGCATGCTCGCCGGCTTGTTGATTTATTTCCTTGAAGCGGGGTTTTTGGTGGTTTTCCCCTTACCCCAGCTCTCCCTCGGCGCGTACCTCAAGTCTCTTGAGTCGCTGAGGGTGAGAAGGCTGGGTGGACGGGAATGGGCACGATGCGAATTCACTTTTCCTAAGGTGGTTGACCTGCGTGGCTGAGTGAACTGCATAACACCGTCAGGTTGAACGCAATACTCAGCCAACACCATTCCTGACGGACCGATGACAACCCACGCGTCAGAAACTGACGCGCTCCGAAGACGTGTTTGATCACCGCGAACGGTCGCTCACCGGGGCTGCGACGGTGTGAGTATTTCTCGCTCGACTCCGGTTGATTCATCTTCTTGATTTGACGATCAATCGCATCGTCATGAACGCCCCGATCGATCTGACGGTTCGTCGACTTACCGCTCAAGCAACGATTCACCAACGCACACCCGCCACAGGCTTCCGAGGAAGCTCGGTAACGATCTCGCGTGATCTCCTGACCGGCACGGGTCGTCCGGTAGCGGCTGGAGTGACGCAGCGGCTCACCCGACGGACACCAATACAGATCCTGCTGGGCGTCGTAGACAAACGCTTGCTTGTCAAACCGCTCCTGCCCGTTGATTTTCTTCATCGGCAACTGATCCAGATGCTCCGCTGCCACTGGCTCGTTGGGTCGCTCTCGCCATGCCGGGTTGTCCCCTTGATGGGCTCCGGGAACTGGGCTGTACAAGTCCACGCCGATCTCTTCGCAGGATTGCAAGTTTTCACCGGTCGCCATCAAGCCGTCAGCGAGCACTTCGCCCACCGGACCAGGTAAGTCGAAGTCCTGGCAAACTTGTTGGATCGTCGCCATCAATTCGCCAGACTCGTTGCTTTGCGCGATCACACTCTGGTCGACCATCATCCCGCTGTCGATGTCGACCGTGGCGGTGGGAGTGTACGATGGAGCGAAGCCGCCGTCCTTGGTCTTGCTAAACCGGCTCTGCGGATCAGTAATCGGCAAGCGGGCCGGTGTCTTCTCGCGGGTCTGGTCGATCTGGTCGAGCTCGTGCAGCGCCGCATCGACTCGCTTTCGTGCACGCTCCAACTGCTCGCGGCGTTGTGGGTCAGATGGCTTCTTGCCGCGGTGATCGGAATCAGAAAAGGCTTCTTCGTCTTGAGAATCTTCTTGGTCTGCCTTGTCGTTGAGTCGATCAAATTCTTCTTGCAGTCTTTGCTTGGCTTCTCGAAGTGCCGCGGGGGTTCGGGTGCCGGTCCTTCGGTTGTTGGCTTTCACCCGGGTGCCGTCGAATCCGATCCGGCGGAACTGCACCAATCCCATCTCTTGTCCGACTAGCACGACCTGGACGAACAGTTGGCGCAGCTGCTCGGGGTGCTTGCGTCGAAATTCGCTGAGCGTGGTGTGATCGATCGACATGCCGTGGGCGAGCCAGCGAAAGTCGATTCGAACTTGAAGTGCTTCTTCGAGTTTGCGGCTGGCTCGAATCCGACAGATCAAGCCATACAGGATGACGCCACAAAGGATCCTGGGATGGATCGGTGGCTGGCCGATTCGGCCGTGATAGGTGGCTTCGAGCGGTTTCCAATCGAGCCGCTCCAGCAGGCGATCGATGATTCTGACCGGATGCTCCTGAGGGATGACATCGTCGAGTTTGGTGGGAATCAAAATCAGTTGCTCACGACTTTCGGCAATCTGCGCCCACTTCATCCCGTCACCTCCAGTGCCTGTCAGCGATCTCAATGCCGAAGTTTACCAGAGTCGCCGAAAATTAGTCGCGCGACGACTGACTAAATCAACAAGCCGTCGCGCCCTGCGGCTGGTATGGGCGAGCATGCGGAAGGAAATCGGCAGTCCGCAGGCTTGCGCCAAGCGGCTGGTATGGGCAGCATGCGGAAAGTAACCAACAGTCCGCAGGCTCGCACCCTGCGGCTGGTATGGGCGCTAGCATCGGATTCAATACGAGCCGCTATGCGCAAGCATGCGGACAGTGATTTGTTTCCGACAATCCGCAGGCTTGCGCCCAATGGCACTCACTTTGATGTTGGTTCTGCAGATTCGTCGGTATTTGTGGGTTTTTTGCGTTTCTGAAAGTGGGTCGTCTTGGGACGCCGCCCGTAGGCTTCTCGTGGGTAGCTGCGCCCAGGGCGTTTTGGCAGCTTCTTTTGCGAGGCATATCGCAGTGCGCGATCCAGCCTCGCTGGCCACCCGCTCGGGTCGATCAACTCGATTCCTTGGAGCATGTGTCGGTACACCGACCACACCCCAGTAAAACTTAGTTCTCGCGGCTCGCACTTGCCCAGCGCCGCAGCCTGCCGACGCAACTGCGTGGTCAGATTATATGCCACCATCGACAAGGCGAATTCCTTGAGAAACATCTCGGTGGACTTGGCTCGAATCTCTTCAGTTCCGATCACCAATTTGATGTTGCGTATATCCACTTCCACGTCGTTGCGTTGCCAATAAAGCTCTCTCAATTGCTTTGGCGATGCTCCCAGATCTTCAGCAATGTACAGACTTTCCTCGCCAATTTTGAGTTCATGAATCATCGCCGAGATGACGCAGTCCTGCGGAAGCTGAGGGTTAGTAGCTCTTTCTTTGACTGAAGGAGTCCACTGAACTCGATAGCTTTTCGCAGTGGCGCTCGAGCTGATTAGTTCAGCGCTCTTGCGGATTCGGTTGAACCGGTCCTTCTGCAATCGCAGAACAAAGTTGTGTTCGTTTAACTGCGCATGGTATGCGGTCGAGAAGATGCCAAAGCCCGCGTCAGCCATGACAATCGAATGGGGCGGCAAACGCGTCATGAGTGCTTGGGCGAGCCGAGTTTCCGAGACGGCCTCGGGGCCATACATCGCTCCAATTTCTGGAGGCAACGCCGCACCCGAACTAAGCTCATGCGCCACAACAACATAGGCAATGGGCCACACCCCTTGTCCGTACTGGTTGGAAGCTGGCGGATACTGCTGTTGAAGCTCGTCAACTGGAGCGAGGGTGAAGGTTGTCCCGTCGATCAGGAATACGCGTTGATCATTGAACGAGGGCGTCGTGGAGTTGACGATCGAGGCGGAGACCCGTTGCTCGAACCAACGGGCTGTCTTCAAGCTGAGCCGATGCCGTGCATCACTGTACGAGCCGCTTTTCGTGGACAGTGAGCCCTCGCGCAGCCGTTTGTTGGTTTTCAGTTCGGCGGGTGCCGTTTCGACGAAGTGCAACACTGCATCACACAAACTAGACTTGGGATTGAGACGCTGAAAGAGCATCAGCCACAGCACGACACTGGTCTTGTATACGGCTGCTGGCCCAAGTTCCTCAAACGCGTCAGCTTCCCCGATGTCGGTCCATTGCTTGAGCAATTCGTAAGCGGCACCTAAACTTTGAGCCCTGGTGTCCGTATCCATGCGTGGTTCTCTTTTGGCAGTTTGAAGAAAACCTGAACGGCGAGCGCAAAATCTGTGCCGTCTCCGCTCTGGGACGTACGGAAAATACCCAGAAAGGCAAAGTGAGTGCCATTTGGCT